>NZ_JBJMIE010000189.1:0-5957 GCF_045807065.1 Actinophytocola sp.
ACACTCATAAACAACACTACCATCAACCTAACTTCGGGACCGGTGAGTGTCCCGAACGCGCCTTTCCTGGCAGTCAGCCTCAGCCGAGGCGGAGGATGGCCACGGCGCCGGTGGCGCCGGCGGCCCAGCAGGCGCCGTCGCGGGCGCAGTCCACGGTGTCGAGGCTGCCGTCGTAGAACTGGCGCCAGTGCCGGCCGCCGTCGAAGGAGACGTCGCTGCCCGTGGGCCCGACCGCGAGCACGACGTTCGGCAGGAACGGGTGGTAGGTGACGCCCGAGCGGTAGCCGGCCGGCGCGGTGGCGGGCTCGCGCCACGTCCGGCCGCCGTCGCGGGACAGGGCCAGCGCGTGGGTGCCGACCGTCGGGTTGGCGTAGTCGCCGCCGACCGCGACGCCCGTGCGCGGGTCGCGGAACGCGGTCGCGAACACACCGGCGCTCTCGCCGCTCGCCAGCGGCGTCGCCGACGCGGTCCAGGTCCTGCCGCGGTCGGACGAGTGCAGCACGCGCGCGACCGACGAGCCACCAGTCGCGAGCCACGCGTCCCTGCTGCCGGCGGCCGTCACACACTGCCCGCTGGCCGAGAACTGGAACTCGCCGTCGAGTGCGGCCGGTCCGGGCAGCCGGGTCCACGACCGCCCACCGTCCGACGTGGACAGCACGCGGAACTCGCCGTTCACCGGGTCACCCGTGGCGAGGCCGTGGCGGGCGTCGAAGAACGCCAGGCAGTTGTAGAACGCGGCCGGGTCGCTGTTCTGGAACGCCGCCGACCACGTGCGACCGCCGTCGCTCGTCCGGTAGATCCGGGCGTCCGCGCCCTGGCCGGCCGTCAGCGCGACGGCCGTGCGCGCGTCGAACGCCTCGATGTCGCGGAAGTCGAGCGTGGCGGTGCCGGGCGGCGCGACCTGCTGCCAGGTGCGGCCGCCGTCGACCGTCCGCAGCACGGTGCCGCCCGAACCGCTCGCCCACGCGACGTGCCGGCTGACCGCGGACACCCCGCGCAGCCGGGCGTCGCTGCCGGTGGGGGTCGGTTGCCAGGTCAGCGCGGTGGCGCCCGCGCCGGGCGGTGCCACCACGAATGCGGCCAGGACCAGCAGGAAGATCATCAGCGCACGCTTCATGGTGGAGAACCTAATGTGCGATGTCCACCTGGGGAATGACAGCGAAAACCAGACCTCGGGCTGACGTCACGGCTCGTTCGATTCACTAGTTTGGCCGTCATGGAGGGGCAGATACGGCTGCGGCCGCCACGGCACCGGGTTGATCCCCGGGCCGTGCGCTACTGGATGACGGGGGAGGCGATCACCAATGTGGTGGTCGCCGTGGTGCTGGGCGTGCTCGCGTTACTCATCGAGCCGGCGCGGCCCTGGCTGCTCCTCGCGTTGGGGGCGGCGCTGCTGGTCGGCGTGCCGTACATGATCGTCATACCGCTGTGGCGGTACCGGGTGCACCGCTGGGAGGTCACCGAGGACGCCGTCTACACCCGCACCGGCTGGCTGTGGCAGGAGTGGCGCATCGCCCCGATGTCACGCATCCAGACCGTCGACACCGCACGGGGGCCGCTCGAGCAGGCGTTCCGGTTATCGAGCGTGACCGTGACGACCGCCTCGGCCGCCGGCCCGCTCAAGATCAAGGGCCTCGACCGGGAGGTGGCGGCCGACCTCGTGCGGAAGCTCACCGAGGTGACGCAGGCGAACCGGGGTGACGCGACATGACGGTCGCGTCGGTTCCCGAGGCGCGGGCGCGGACCGAGGAGGGCTGGCGGCAGCTGCACCCGCACACCGTGTGGGTGACGGCCCTGACCGTCGCGGGGATCCTGGCCGGCGTCGCAGTGCCCATCATCATCGGCATCACGGACGACGTGCCGATCTGGCTGGCGGGTCTCGTGGCGGTCGGCGGCATCGCGGTCGTGTCGGGTGGGGCGGCGTTCGTCGACCGGATGCGCTGGCGGTACACCACCTACCGGGTGACCGACGAACGGGTGGAACTGCGCTACGCCTGGGTGCTGCACAAGCTGCGGTCGGTGCCGCGCGAGCGGGTGCGGACGGTCGACCTGACGGCCAACCCGCTGTACCGCGTGTTCGGCCTGGCCAAGGTCGCGATCGGCACCGGTCAGCAGGCCGGCGAGCACAGCCACGTCACGCTCGACCCGGTGGACAAGGCGGTGGCGGAGGAGCTGCGGCGGTTGCTGCTGCGTCGTGCGGCTGCCCCGTCCGACGACGGCGAGCACGCCGGCCCGGAGATCGCGACGCTGTCCTGGCGCTGGATCCGGTACGCGCCGATCTCGGTCACCACGCCCCTCCTCGGCGCGGCGGCGTTCGGCGCGGTGATGCAGGTGGCGGACTGGTTCAAGCTGCAACCCGCCGTGTTCCGCACGGTTCGCGACCTGTTGGGCGGACCGTCGGTGCTGGGGCTGATCGCGGTGCTGGTCGTGGCCGCGGTGGTCGTCGGCGTGGTCGGCTCGCTGGGGCTGTTCGTCGAGATGTGGTACCGCTACCGGCTGGCTCGCGAGGACGGCAACCTCGTCATGACCAGAGGCCTGCTGACCACCCGATCGTTGTCGCTGGAACGCCGCCGGTTACGCGGCGTGGAGATCGTGGAGCCGCTGGGTGCCCGCCTGGCCGGCGCGGCCCGGGTTGACGTCATCGCGACGGGCATGACGAAGAAGACCGACGAGGACAAGACCGACCCGAAAACCATCCTGCCGGCCGCACCGTACGAGACCGCCCGCGCGGTGGCGGCCGACGTGCTCGGCTCACCAGCCGCCACCGCGACGGCGGTCACCCGACACCCCCGGGCAGCGTTGTGGCGCCGCGTGCGCTGGGCCCTGTACAGCGTGCTGGCGCTGGCGGCGGTACTGGCGGTGCTGGGCTGGCTGCTGACGGACGTGTTGCTGCACCTGGCGTGGATCTCGGCGGTGGTGCTGACCCCGGTGGCGGTGTTCCTGGCGTTCGAGTCGTACCGCAACCTGGGCCACGGCCTGGCGGAGAACCACCTGGTGACCCGCCACGGCGTAGGGGCGAGAAGAACCGCGGCCCTGGAACGAACGGGCGTGATCGGTTGGACCATCACCAGCTCCCCGTTCCAACGCCGGGCCGGCCTACTCACCCTCCACGCCACCACCCCGGCGAACAAGGGCGCCTACCCGGTATACGACGTGTCCATCACCGAGGGCCTCCACTTCGCGGACGAGGCCGTCCCGGGCCTGTTACACCCGTTCCTGGAACACCAGGACTGACTGTGAGTCCTGCCCAGCTCCGCACCGGACCGAACCATCCGCGTCCACGGTCAGGAGAACGCACGCCAGCTCGAAGCCCACCCACACCAGCCGCTCACGCGGCTTGATACACCATTGGAGCGTCGCCGCGATGGCGACCAGCTACACGGCGATCGGGTGGCAGCCGAGCGCCGAGCCGGGGTCGACGTGCAGGCCGGTGCGGGACAGCGCTTGAGCATGGCCGCGAGGTTCTCCGGCGCGCCCAGTTCGATGCCGGCCAGCGCGGGTCCGGTCTCACGCGCCTGACCCGGCTGCCATCCGGCATCCAGCCGCTACGGCGGCACGCGGACTGGTCCGTGACCGATTTCGGTTGCCGGCCGCCGTCTCCGGGGAGTCAGGTTTCGGTTGCCGGCCGGTGCCTCCGGGGAGTCAGGCCCGGCCCTGCACCACGGCCGTGATGTCCACCTCCAGCAGGAGACCCGGGCGGAAGAGCCTCGACACCTCGACGGTCGTGCTGGTGGGGCGGGCGTCGCCGAGGTAGCTCTGGCGAACCTCGCCGTACTCGCGGAGGCGGCTCATGTCCGCGAGGTAGGTGCGGATGTTGACCACGTCGGCGAACGTCGCGCCACGGTCGGTCAGCAGGGCGTCGATGGACTCGAACACCTGCTTGGTCTGTGCCCGCATGTCGCCGCCGCCCACCAGGTCGCCGGCGTGGTCCAGGGCGGCCTGGCCGGACAGGATGAGCAGCTTCGTGCCGCCCAGGTCGATCTCCGCCAGGTTGGCGTAGGCCGCGGCGGGCGGTGGCGCGGCGGGCGGGTTGTGGAAGGTCACTGTCACACCGGCGAACGTACGACTGCCCGGCACATGCGACAAGCGAATGATTCGCATGGCAGCCATGATCTAGGCTCATGGCTATGGACACCGCCCGCCTCACCGTGTTCCGCGAGGTGGCGACCCTCGGTTCGTTCACCGCCGCCGCGAAGTCGTTGCGGTACACGCAGTCCGCGATCTCCCGGCAGATCGCCGTGCTGGAGGACGACCTGGGCGTCGCCCTGTTCGACCGCGAGGCCCGCGGTGTCCGGCTCACCGAGGAGGGCCGCACCCTCCTCGCGCACGCCGAGGCCGTCCTCGACCGGCTCGACGTCGCCCGGCGGGAGATCACCGCGCTGCGCGAGGTCGATGGCGGCCGGCTGCGGGTCGGGGCCTTCCCCACGGCGGGCGCCGTCCTGGTGCCGCACGCGATGATGGCTTTCCAGAAGGATTTCCCGAACGTCGAATTGTCCTTCTCGGATGGTTTGTCGGCTCGGCTCGCCGACCGGTTGCGGGCCGGTGAGCTGGATGTCGTGGTGCTGGGCACGGCCGCCGAGGGCGCCGAGCACCTGCTCGACGACCCGATGTTCGTTGCCCTGCCACGCGATCACCGCCTCGCCGGGCGCAAGACGGTGCGGCTGACGGAACTTTCGGCCGAGCACTGGATCGCCGGCTCGCGCACGGTCGAGGACACGCTCATCGCCGCGTGCCTGCGCTCGGGATTCCGGCCGGCGGTTCACTACGTGGTACAGGAATGGACGACCAAACTCGGGCTCGTCGCCGCGGGTCTCGGCGTTACGCTCGTGCCCGGATTACTCCGTGGCGCTGTACGTTCGGACCTCGCGTTGGTCCGTCTGCGTGCGGACGAGGCGGCCACTCGGCCGGTGATGGTAGCCGCGGGCGACCGGGTGGTGGCGCAGCGGTTCTTGCCGTACCTCGTTGCCAGCGCTGGGAAATTGAGGGCCATGGTTGCTGACCGGAATGGCGGGTACGGTGCACGGCATGCGATTTCGCTCTCTCGGTCGCAGCGGGCTCAAAGTAAGTGAGATCACCTGCGGCAACTGGTTGACACATGAACCGGACAGAATCGGTGAATCGAAGGCGTGTGTGCAGGCGGCGCTGGATGCCGGCATCACCACCTTCGACACCGCCGACATCTATGGCGCACCGCACTACGGTGCGGCGGAAGAGATTCTGGGCGCGACGCTGTCGGGCGCGCGGCGTGAGTCAGTGCAGTTGATGACCAAGGTATGCCTGCCGTCGGGGCCGGGCCCGAACGACAGGGGCCTGTCCCGCAAACACCTCATGGAGAGCTGCACGGCATCATTACGCCGATTGCAGACGGATTACGTGGATTTGTACCAGGCGCACCGCTTCGACGAAGAAACGCCGCTGGAAGAAACAATGCTCGCGTTCGCCGACCTCGTGCGCGCCGGAAAGGTGTTGTATGTCGGAGTCTCCGAATGGACCGCCGAGCAAATCCAGGCGGGCGCGGCGCTCGCGAAGGAACTGCACGTGCCGCTGATCTCGAACCAACCGCAGTACTCGTTGCTGTGGCGGGTGATCGAGGCGGAGGTCGTGCCGGCGTCGGTGTCGCTGGGCATGGGGCAGCTCGTGTGGTCGCCACTCGCACAGGGCGTCCTCGCCGGCAAGTACCTCCCGGGCGCGCCGTTGCCGGCGGGCAGCCGCGCGGTGGACGAGCGAGGCGCGCGGTTCGTCAACCGGTACATGGGCCGCCCGGTCCTCGAGGCCGTACAACGCCTGGCGACCGTGGCGGCCGACCTGGGCACGACCCTGCCCAGGCTGGCGCTGGCCTGGGCACTGCACAACCCGGCGGTCTCGAGCGCGATCATCGGCATCTCTCGCCCGGAACAGCTGACGGACAACCTCCCGGTACCAGAACTGGAGCTGACCCCCGACGTCCTGACCGCCAT
>NZ_JBJMIE010000190.1:0-17650 GCF_045807065.1 Actinophytocola sp.
ACGGCGCCGCGGGGTTGTGGGGGGTCCGTCAGCGCCAGCTCTCCTCCCTCATGTCGCCACCGTGCACGATCACCGCCCAGATCACGATGATGTCCACGGCGATGGCGACGAGCGCCCACACCGGGTAGGCCGGCATGAACCCCATCTGGATGAGGGCGTTGACCGCCGCGAGCACCACGGCGATGATCCGCGCCCACAGCGCGCCGGTGAACAACGCCATGCCGGCGACGACCGCCAGCGTCCCGGTGACGAGGAGGATCCAGCCCCACCGGGTCAGGTCGAACACCAGCAGCCCCTGGGGACCGACCACGTAGTAGGTGTCCTGGAACAGGGCCACGAGCCCGTACATCGCGTTGAACACGCCGGCCATCACCAGCATGATGGCGGCGAACCACATCCACCCGGCCCACCCGGTCGACCGGGTGGTGGCCATGTCCCGGCTGTACGGCCTGCTGCTCGTGGTGCTCGTGCCGGCGGGGACCGCCCCGCCCGCTTGCGCTTCACTCATCTTCGACTCCCATCGGTGAACGGGCCAGAGCCGTCCCGGGCAGGATCAGCTCGACATCATCTCGCGCAGCGCCACCTCCTGTTCGGTCGTCAGGTTCGACCGCAGCAGCTCCGGCGCGTGCCCGCCGTCGTCCATCGCGGACTTCACCTTCTCCACCACCGCGTCGCCGGACATGAGGAACAGCGCGGAGGTGCCCGGTGAGATCTCCTCGCGCACCCGCTTGATGAACTGGTCGTCGATGCCCACATCGGACAGTGAGCCGGACAGCGCGCCCGCGGCCGCGCCGACCGCCGCACCGAGGAACGGCACCAGGAAGATCAGGCCGAACAGCATGCCCCAGAACATCCCGCTCATCGCCCCACCCGCGGTGAGGTTGCGCAGCTGGCGGGTCTTCGGCTTCTTCGCCCCGCGCGGCCAGGACACGGTCGCCGCGTCGTGGATGGTGATGAGCTCCTGTTTGGCCAGTATCTCCAGGGTGTTGATCGCCGCGTCGGCGCCTGTCGGGCTGTCGAACTTCCAGACCGTCAGAGTCGTCATCGTGCTCTCCCGTCCGTTGGTGTCTGCCGTGACCACCATCGGGATCCGACGGTCGGCCCGCCTCGCCCTCCGCTGGTGAGACCGGCGGCGCAGCCACGGCGAACCCGCGATCCCGCGGTACGTCGAGACGCCGCAGAGCACGCCGAGCGCGATCGCCACGATCGAGGCCAGCGGGTCGACCAGGTCCTCGAGCCCGGCCGCCGCCGGGTTGCCGACGACCTCGGTGACGCCGATGAGCCCGATCGCGCCGGGCACCAGCAGCCAGAACGCGGGCAGGAACGTCACCTGCGACGGCGGCCCGCCGGGCAGGTCGGCGACCGCCAGCGCGACGGGTGCCATCACGAGCGCGCCGAAGAAGCCGCTGACGCCCGGTCCCACCAGCCGGTCACCGGCGAGCTGGCCAAGCCACGCGGCGAACAGGACGAGCAGCAGCCAGCGCAGGGTGCCCCGCGGCGCGGAGAAGTAGACGGCGGTCGCCGTGCCGAACAGGACCACGCCGAGCCACGGCCCCCACCAGCCCAGGTGGTTGGTCTGGGTGTCGTCGAGGACGTTCTCGCTGGGCAGGCCGGCGATCTCGACGCCGGCGACGATCCCGAACGCGAGCAGCAGCAGCTGCATCCCGCCGGAGACGAGCCGGCTCGCACCCGCGACCATCTCGCCGGACGCCAGCTCCACGGTCGCGGTGGTGAGCATCCCGCCGGGCAGGAACGTGATGAGCGGCGCGATCATGGTGCGCAGGCCCGGTTCGACGATGCCCTCCTTGACCGCGACGAAGGTCAGCGCCGAGACGATCGTGGTGGCCAGCACCGGGATCAGCACGCTCAGCACGTGGTGGCCCCGCGCGAGCAGGATGAGGGTGCCGACGAGCGCGCCGAAGACCGCGGCCACGGCCGCGTCGAACAGCGTGGGCTGCAGGACCAGGCACAGTCCGACGGTCATCACCGTGTGGCCGAGCACGGTGACGACCCGGCCGTGGCGGGGACGCATCGAGCGGATCGCGCGTAGGGCGCGCAGACCGTCGGCCAGCGGCAGCTCGCCGTGCTCCGCGTGCTTGACAAGCTTGTACAGCACGGAGATCTGGTCGAGGCGCAGCGACCCGGTCAGCTGCGGAACCGCCTCGACCGTCGACCCGCCCCCGCCGTCGACGTCGATCAGCAACGCGGTCGGGAACACCACGACGCGCGCGTGGCGCGCGCCGTTGGCCGTCGCGATCCGCGCCAGCCGCTCCTGGGTCTCGCTGACGGCGGTGCCGGCGAGGGCCAACGCCCGGCCGACCTCGAGCAGAACGGCGCGTAGCAGCTCGAGGTCGGCCTCGCCCCCCGACTCGGCGGTCACGGCGCCTCGGCACGGGACGCGGACCGCCGAGGGGTCATGTGTCCCCGCTCGCGGCGTACCTGGTGAGGAACAACGCCTCCGCGAGCGCGAGATGCTCGATCTCGCTCGGGTCCACGCTCTCGTTCGGCGCGTGGATGAGGCACCTGGGCTCCTCGACGCCGAGCAGCATGATCTCCGCGGTCGGGAACGTATCGGCGAGCACGGTGCAGAGCGGGATCGAGCCGCCCTGTCCCTCGGTGGCCATCGGGTGCTTGAAGGCGTCCTCCATGGCCGACCGCATCGCCTCGAACGCCGGGCCGTCGAGCGAGCCGATGAACGGGTCGCCGGCCGCGACCCGGTCGATCCGGTACCGCAGACCCCACGGCACCCGCCTGCGGAGGTGCTCGACGAGCGCGTCCTGCGCCTGCCGGGCGGTGGTGCCGGGCGGCAGGCGCAGGCTCACGCGTGCGGCGGCCATCGCCTGCACGGCCGCGGCGGAGCCGGTCACGGACGGGATGTCCATGCCGAGCACGGTCGCCGACGGCCGCGCCCACAACAGGTCGGCGACCGTGCCGTCGCCCATCAGCTCGACCCCGTCGAGCACGTTCGCGTCCGCCCGGAACGCGTCGTCCGGGTAGTCGACGCCCTGCCACACCTCGGTCGCGTCGATACCGTCGACCGTCGTGTTCCCGTGCTCGTCGTGCAGCGAGGCGAGCAGCTGGACCATGCCGACCACCGGGTCCGGCGCCGGGCCGCCGAACATGCCCGAGTGCATGGGGCTCGACAGCGCGGCGAGCCGCACGTCGACGGTCGTCATGCCGCGCAGTGCCGTGGTGAGCGTCGGGACCCCGACGGCGAAGTTCCCGGTGTCGGCCACCAGGATCGCGTCCGCCGCGAGCAGCTCGGCGTGCTCGGGCACGAACGCCTCGAGGCCGCCGGTGCCCTGTTCCTCCGAGCCCTCGGCGATGAGCTTGATCGTGCACGGGAACCCGCCGTCGTGCTTGGCCAGTGCCCGCAGGGCGGTGAGGTGCGCGACGATGTTGCCCTTGCAGTCCGCGGCACCCCGGCCGTACCAGCGGCCGTCCCGCTCGGTCAGCTCCCAGACCGGGGTGACCCAGGCGTTCTCGTCGAGTGGCGGCTGCACGTCGTAGTGGCAGTACAGCAGCACCGTCGGCGAGCCGGGCGGGCCGGGTGCGACACCGTGCACGCAGCGGCTGCCGTCCGGTGTCAGCGCCGCGGTCACCTCGCTCAACCCGGCCTCGGTGAACCTGTCGATCAGCCAGCGCGCTGCCTTCGCGCACTCCTCCGGCGGTTCGACGTCGTGGTTGGCGACCGACCGGATCGCGACGAGCTCGGCGAGGTCCGCGCGGGCCTGGGACATGAGCGAGGCGACGACACCGCGCAGTGAGTCGACGGAGGACATGCCTTCCCCTCTCAGTTGTTCGAGACGGTGTCGAGCTGGTAGTCGGCGACCATGTCCCGGAACGCGTCGACCTTGTCCGGGCAGTACACCTCCAGCACGGTCACGGTGCCGGTCACGAGGTCGACCTCACCGATGATCGGGCGCTGGCCGACGGACGCGGCGCCGTTGACCAGCTGGGTGTCGACGATCGCCTTGCGCATCGCCGAGGCGGGGTCGGCGCAGATCACGCCGCCGTCGGCACCCAGGACGTTCGTGATCGTGTCGTGGCTCGCCGGCACCCGCAGACCGGCCGCCCGCAGCTCGGTGGTGAGTTGGTCGGCCTTGCGGTCCGCCTCGGCGTTGCGCTGCGCCCACCGGTAGGTCACGATGCCGGCGATCGCGAGTGCGACGAGCACGGCGAGGATCACCCAGCGGTGCGCCTGGGCCCAGCCCCGTTCGGCGGTCATGACCGCACCTCCGCGTCGCGCTGGGTGTGCCGGTGCCTGTTCACGCCGACGACGGCCAGCACGATGATCGCGGCGACGACCAGCCGGCGATGTCCCTGGCGCCTGCGCGACATCACGATCATCGCGGCACCTCCGTGGTCTCCGGTTCGGTGCGCCAGCCGGGCTTGCGCAGCCGGTAGAGCAGCAGGGGCGGCAGGAAACCGATGATCACGACGCCCGCCGTGATCAGCAACGCGTACATCCCGGCGCTGCCGCCCGCGAACTGCGACGGCGGCACGAAGCCGATCGCGAACGCCGCGACGGAGGCGAGCAGGCCCACGGCGCAGAGCAGGGGCAGCGCCGGCGCCCGGTACCCCCTCGGGTGGTCGGGCCTGGTGCGCCGCAACCGGACCGCGGCGACGAACATCAGCACGTACACGACCAGGTAGACCTGGGTCGTCATCACCGAGAGGATCCAGTACGCGCTCGACACGTCCGGGACGAACGCGTAGAGCAGCGCGATCACCGTCGTGACCGCGCCCTGCGTCACGAGGATGTTGACCTGGATGCCCTGCTTGTTGACCTTCTGGAAGAACGGCGGCAGGTAACCCTGCTGCCGGCCGATCAGCAGCAGGCCCTTGGACGGTCCGGCCAGCCAGCCGAGCATTCCCCCGGTCGCCGCGCAGACGAGCGCGAGCGCCACGAGCGGCACGAGGAACGACAGTCCGAAGTGGGCGAGGAACTCGTTGAACGCCTGCATGATGCCGGCGGTGAGGCTGACCCCGTCGGCCGGCACGACCCAGGCGACCGCGAGCGCGGGCAGGATGAAGATCAGCAGCACGAGGCCGACGGCGAGGAACATCGCGCGGGGGAACTCCTTGCCCGGGTTCTTCAGCTGGGAGACGTGCACCGCGTTCATCTCCATGCCGGAGTAGGCGAGGAAGTTGTTGACGATCAGCACCAGGCTCGCGATGCCGGTCCACGCCGGCAGCAGGTGGCCGGCGTCCATCGGCGCGGCGGACGGGTTGCCCTGGACGAGGTAGACGATCCCCATCACGACGAGCATCACGCCGGGGATCAGCGTGCCGATCACGAGCCCGCTGGAGGCGAGCTTGGCGACCTCCTTGACCCCCTTGGCGGAGACGAACACACCGGCCCAGTAGACGATCACGATGATCGCCCCGGTCCACACCCCGTTCGACGCGAGGTCCGGGTTGATCACGTAGGCGAGCGTGCTCGCCACATAGGCCAGCAGCGTCGGGTAGTAGAAGATCGTCATCGCGAACTGGCACCAGACCGCGAGCAGGCCCATCCGCCCGGACATGCCCTCCGACACCCAGCGGTAGACACCGCCGGACCAGCCCGACGCGAGCTCGGCCGCGACGAGCGACTGGGGCACCAGGAACAGGATGGCGGGCACGGCGTAGAGGAACACGCACGCCAGCCCGTAGACGGCCATCGTCGGCGCCGACCGCAGGCTCGCGACCGACCCCGTGGTCAGGAAGGCCAGTGCGAGCCAGGAGATCCATTGCTGTTTGGGGATCGGGACCGAGCCGGCGGGCGATGCCGGGCCGGCTCGTCGATCCGCGGAAAGGTCGCTCATGAGGACTACCTCCCGTTCCGGGCCCCGTCGTGTGCCGACGTCGGCACACGAGGCCTGGGATGGCGATCCTGTGGCAGCCGGGCGCGAGGCGGCCTCACCCGCCGCTGGTGAACTCGGGCGCGGCCGGGCGCGGCGAACGTCGCCCGGCCGTTCCCCACCACCGACGCCGGGACACGAACCTGGGACGGCGACCCGATCGCGGCGCCCGGATCCGGTGCCGACGAGCTCGGGTCTCGCCGGCGCACGTCATCCGGGCCGGATGAGGCCGTTCTCGCCACCAGCGTCGACAGTCGTGCGATGAACGCTGAGCCCGGCAGTTCCACCACCCACGTCGCGGCCGGTGTCCTCGCGGCGACGTGCGTGTCCACCCTCGTCGTCAACGCGAACACCTCGGCCGTCAGCATCCTGCTGCCCGCGATCAGCGCGGACGTCGGCGTCGGCACCTCGACCCTGCAGTGGGCGGTGACCGGCTACTCCCTCGTCGGCGCGGCGGTGATCGTGACCGGCGGGGTGCTCGGCGACATCGCCGGCCGGCGGCGGGTGTTCGTCGGCGCGCTGCTGCTGTTCGTCGCCTCGTGCGTGTTGATCGCGCTGGTGGACAGTGGCGCGGGGGTGATCGCGGGGCGCGCGATCCAGGGCGCCGCCGGTTCGACGCTGCTGGCCTGCGGGCTGAGCCTGCTCTCGGTCGCCTCCGCCGGCCCGGCGCAGCTGCGTGCCGTCTCGCTGTGGGGCGCCGCGTCCGCCGTCGGCGCCGCCGCGGGGCCACTGGTCGGTGGCGCGCTCGTCGGCTCCACCGGCTGGCAGGGGCTGTTCTGGATCGACGCCGCGATCGCCGCGGCCTGCGTCCCGCTGACCCTGGCCACGGTCGAGGAGTCCCGTGACCCGGACCGTCCCCGCTCCATCGACCTCGCGGGCACGGTGCTCGTCGCCGCCGTGCTGGTGCCGTTCGTCCTCGCGCTGAGCAAGGGCGCGGACTGGGGCTGGGGGTCGGCGGCCACGCTCACGTGCCTCGCCGTCTCGGCCCTCGCGTGCGCCGGGTTCGTCGTCGTCGAGCGGCGGGTGCGGGTTCCCCTGGTGGATCTGCGGTTGCTGCGCAACAAGGTCCTCGTCGGCGCGACGCTGGTGATCCTGATCGTCGCCGGCGCGATCAACGGCCTGATGTACGTGCTGAGCCTGTACTTCCAGGACCCGGCCGGCCTCGGCATGAGCCCGCTGGAGGCCGGGCTCGCCACGCTGCCGGCGTGCGCCGGGCTGGTGCTCGTGACCCCGTTCGTCAGTCCACTCGCGACGAAGCTCGGGTCGCGGACGGTCGTCGCGGTGGGGTTCGTGGTCACCACCGCGGGGTTCGCCGCGCTGCTGTTCCTGACCGAGTCGTGGGGCTACGGGCTGATCGTGGCGCCGCTGGCCACGGTGGCGGTGGGCATGGGCTTCGCCAACGGCTGCGCCTCGGCCGCGGCGACCGCCTCGGTGCCGGCGCACGAGGTCGGGGCCGCCTCCGGCATCTCGAACATGGCGCGCTACATCGGCGCGGCACTGCTGGTCGCCGCGACCGCCACGCTGTACGGCACCGAGACGGCCGGCACCGCGTCGGCGGAGGCGGTGGCGAACGGCGTCGTCCGCACCGCCCTGCTGATGACGGTCGTCTCGGGGCTCGGCATCGCACTCGCCCTGTGCTACGGCCGCCACCGTCCACCCGCGACCCGCGCGGTGGACCGCGCGGCGGCGGCCGTGCACACCGTGCCGGGACTCACCAATCCTGGTCCGTCTCCCCGCCGTGGACGATCAGTGCCCAGATGACCAGGATGTCGACGGTGATCACGACCGTCGCCCAGAGCGGGTACGCCGCCATGAACGCCAGCTGGGCGACCACGTTGAGGCACGCGAACACCACGCCGGCGATGCGGGCCCACGTGGCGCCGCGGAACAGGCCGAGCCCGATGAGGATCGCCACCACGCCCATGGACAGGTGGAGCCACCCCCACCCGGTGAGGTCCAGCAGCAGGACCCCCTGCGCGGTCGTGAGGTAGTACTCGTTCTGGAACAGTGCGATGAGCCCCTCGATGAGGCTGAAGCTGCCGACCATGATCATCATGGCGCCGCCGAAGCGGATCCAGCCGCTCCAGAACGTCTGCCTGGGGCGTTCTTGTACGGCGTGTTCACCCATTGCCTTCTCCTCTGGTGGGTCGGCTCGCCGGGATTCCGGCGAGGACGCGGAACAGGGCGCCGACGGACCGGCGCAGCCGCGGCGACGGCGCCCGCCCGTGCGCGCCGAGCGGCACCCGGACGCGCAGGGCACCCGGCAGCGAACGGAAGCGCAGCGGTGGCCGCAGTCGCAGCGCCTCGCCGTCCACCCCGACGTCGATGAGGAGCTGTCCGGAGTCGACCACGAACTCCCTCGACCGCCAGGCGCGGTAGCCGGGGAACAGGGCGAGCTGACCGCTGATCTCCGCCGCGATCAGCGCGGGCAGGTCCCGTGCCCGGTCCACGGTGACCGCGACGATCCCGAGGTGCCCGCCGTCGAGCCGGCCCCTGGTGCCGAAGCCGCTGAGCCGGTCGAGCCGGTAGTCGCCGTTGGAGACGAGCACGAGGTCCGCCGGTCGCCGGTCGGCCCCGGCGGGCCAGGGGAACCGCAGGTCGAACCGGTCGGCGTCGGGACCGAGCAGCTCCGGCAGCTTGTCGGCCACCGTCGTGACCTTGGCGTCGCGGTAGCCCGGCGACCGCACGACCGCGGCGTACACCCCGAGCGAGGCGTTGTTGACGAACACCCGGTCGCCGACCACGGCCAGGTCGACCACGCGTTCCGCCGCGTCGCCGAACGCGTCGAGCGCGGCCACCACGTCGTCGCGGTCCAGGCCGAGGTCGAGGGCGAAGTGGTTGCGGGTGCCCGCCGGCACGCAGACGAACGGGATGCCGTGGCGGCGCGCCACATCCGCGACCAGGGCCTGGGACCCGTCTCCCCCGGCCATCCCGATGACGTCGCCGTCCTCGGCCGCCTGCTCGGCGAGCGTGCGCAGGTCGTCGTCCGGGCCGAGGAGCACCGGGGTGATGCCGCGCCTGCTGGCCTCGTTCACGAGGTCGAACAACGCCACCTTGCCGCCGCCGGAGCGGGGGTTCATCAACAGGACACCGCGTCTCGCGGGGCCGACCGGGCGGGTGGCGGGCCCGACGCCGAGGCCGGCGCCGAGCGCCGCTCGGGCCGTGAGCGAGGCGAGCGACATCAGTCCGACCAGGACCGCCGACACCACGAGGGTCCGCACGTCGGGCAGTGCGACGACGCCGAGGAGCGCGGCAAAGGCACCGGCCGCGGCCAGCGCCCGCCGCGGCCCACGCCCCACCGCGGCCGCCCAGCCCGCCGCCACGGCGAGCGCGAGCAACAGCAGGGCGACCGCCAGCTCGACCGGGTCGCGCACCAGGGTCACCACGATGACGGTGACCGCACCGCCGAGCGCGACCAGTGCCACGGCGGCACCGGCGCGCCGCGACAGCGACGGGTGTGTCGTGCTCGAGTCGCTCACAGGGCATCGCCTCCACGGGAGAGGCTTGCCGCCGCGCGGGGTGGCGTCGTCACCTGAACGGGATGATGCCTGGTCTCACCCCGTGCGGGTGACGACCGGCGAGCCGGGCCGTGGTCATGATGCGCACATGGTGCTGATGACACCAGATGGCCTGGTGGAGACCGTCCCCCCGGTCCACACCCGCGAGGAGCGGGCCGCCGTCGGGAGGGCGGCCCGCTCCGTGGCTCCGAGGTCCAGCCACGCCGAGTTCGTCCGGGACCCGGACCGGCCCTCGCCGGTGGACCTGCTGGTCGAACAGGACGCCGCCCGGGTGCCGGAGCTGCTCCCGATCCGCTACGAGCGGATGGCGGCCACCCCGTTCGCCTACTTCCGGGGCGCGGCGATGCCGATGGCGAGCGATCTCGCGACCACACCGCGCACCGGCCTGACGGTGCAGACCTGCGGAGACGCCCACCTGATGAACTTCGGCATGTTCGCCTCCCCCGAGCGCAGGCTGGTCTTCGACATCGACGACTTCGACGAGACGCTGCCCGGCCCGTGGGAGTGGGACGTCAAGCGCCTCGCCGCGAGCCTGGAGGTCGCGAGCCGGGACAACGGGTTCACGACACGCCAGTGCCGCGAGGTGGTGGTCACCGCCACCGCCGAGTACCGGCGGGCGATGCGTGAGTTCGCCGGCCGCACCGCGCTGGCCGTCTGGCATGCCAGGGCCGACGTGGACCTGGTGCGCGCGACGTACGGGGACCGCCTGCGCCCGAAGGGCCGGCGTGACCTCGCCCGGAACGCGGCCAAGGCGCGGACGAGGGACCACCTCACCGCGTTGCACGACTTCACCGAGGCACGGGACGGCGAGGTGCGGATCGCCCCCGACCCGCCCTTCGTCCTGCCGCTCGAGAACCTGACGGGTGACAGCGCGGAGCTGCGGGGGTGGCTCGGCTCGCTCCTGGCCGGCTACCGGACCACCCTCGAACCGGAGCGGCGGACGCTGCTGGACCGCTACCGGTTGGTGGACCTCGCGCACAAGGTCGTCGGGGTGGGCAGCGTGGGCACCCGGTGCTGGATGCTCCTGCTGCTCGGCAAGGACGAGCGGGACCCGCTGTTCCTGCAGGCGAAGGAGGCCGGCCCGTCGGTGCTCGAGCAGTTCGCCGACCGGAGCCGGTACGGCAACGCCGGGCGGCGCGTGGTGATCGGGCAGCGGCTCATGCAGACCGTGAGCGACATCTTCCTCGGCTGGGTCCGCGTGACCGGGTTCGACGGCCGCACCCGCGACTTCTACCTGCGCCAGCTCCGGGACTGGAAGCGCAGCGCCCGCGTCGAGTCGATGGACCCCCGTACGATGCGCGCCTACGGCCGGCTGTGCGCGTGGACGCTGGCCCGCGCCCACGCACGCACGGGCGACGACGTCGCGATCGCCGCGTACCTGGGGTCCGGCGACGCGTTCGACACGGCGATCGGCGCGTTCGCGGCCGTGTACGCCGACCAGACCGAGCGCGACCACGCCCAGCTGCGGGAGGCCATCTATGTCGGTCGTGTCGCCACCGCCCCCGGACGGTGAACCGCCCGCCGCACGTCGCCGAACCGTCGTCCTGGCCGTCGCCCGCCCGCTGCTCACCACGACCGCGCTGGTGGTGGTGTACTACCTGCTGCCGGTGGACCGGCGCCTGCTGGGGTGGGGCCTCGTCCTGCTCATCAGCGAGCTGTGCCTGGTGGTCGCGGTGATCGTCTGGCAGACACGCCTGATCCTGCGTGCGAACTACCCCACCCTGCAGGGCATCGAGGCGCTCGCGCTCGCCGTGCCGCTGTACCTGCTGGTGTTCGCCAACGTCTACTACCTTCTCGCGCTCGAGCACCCGGGGAGCTTCACCGAGCCGCTGACGCGAACCGACGCGCTGTACTTCGGCGTCACGGTCCTCACCACCGTCGGCTTCGGCGACATCACCCCGCTCACCCAGACCGCCCGCGCCCTCGTCACCGGGCAGATGGTCGGCAACCTGCTCGTCCTCGGCGTCGCGCTGCGGGTCATCCTGACCGCCATCGAGCGAGGCCGTCGGCGCAAATCGGCCCTCGACAGCCCGGAGAAGCCATGAACGAGACCGCCATCGCCGACCACGGGATGATCGGGGACCTGCAGACGGCCGCACTGGTCACCACGGACGGTTCGGTCGACTGGTTCTGCTGCCCGCGGTTCGACTCGCCGAGCGTGTTCGGCGCCCTGCTCGACGACGAGCACGGCGGGCGGTTCCGGGTGCGCCCGGCCGGCGCCTACCGCAGCAGACAGATGTACCACCCGGACACCGCGATTCTGATCACCCGGTACTTCACCGACGCCGGTGTCGGTGAGGTGGTCGACTTCATGCCCCCGCTCGACCGGACGGCCACCGACAACCACCGCATCGCGCGGATGTTGCGGTGCGCGCGTGGCGAGATCACGTTCGAGGTCGAGGTGGCCCCCCGCTTCGACTACGGGCGCCGGCCACACCGGATCGAGCTGACCGAGCACGGCGCCGTCTTCTCGACGGACCCGCTCACGCTGACCCTGCACCCGGTGCGGGAACCGGACGACGACCGGCTCGCCACGACCCGCGTCAGCCACGGCGACGTGCACCTCACGCTGCGGCTGGCCGCCGGTCAGATGCGCGGCGTGGTGCTCGAGTCCGCCGCGCAGGGACCGCCGCGGGAGATCCGGGTCGCCGAGTTCCAGGCGCTGTTCGAGGACACGGTCTGGTTCTGGCGGTCCTGGCTGGCCCGGTCCGCCTACACCGGCCGGTGGCGGGAGACCGTCGAACGGTCGGCGATCACGCTGAAGCTGATGACCTACGCCCCGACCGGCGGCCTGGTCGCGGCGCCCACCATGGGCCTGCCCGAGCAGGTGGGCGGCGAGCGCAACTGGGACTACCGGTACACCTGGGTGCGGGACGCGTCGTTCTCCGTGTACGCGTTGCTGCGCCTCGGACTCGTGGACGAGGCCGAGCGGTTCGGCACCTGGTTGGGTGACCGGATCCGCGAAGGGGCCGGCGGCGAAGGCGGACCGCTCAACATCATGTACCGCGTCGACGGCACGACGGAGCTCACGGAGGAGATCCTCGACCACTGGTCGGGCTACCGGGGCTCCCGGCCGGTCCGGGTCGGCAACGGCGCGGCCGGACAGCTCCAGCTCGACATCTACGGCGAGGCGCTGGACAGCCTGTTCATCGCGGGCAGGGCCGGGCTGCACATCCCCCACCGCGGCTGGACGGCGGTGCGGGAGGTGCTCGACTGGCTCGCCGAGCACTGGGACCAACCGGAGGAAGGGATCTGGGAGACCCGCGGCGGCCGGCAGCGCTTCACCTACGGGCGGTTGATGAGCTGGGTGGCGCTCGACCGCGGCATCCGCATGGCACGGGACTACGGCAGGCCGGCGACGCACCGGGCCTGGAAACGCGAACGCGACCGCATCTACGAGCAGATCATGGAACTGGGCTGGAACGCGAAGCGGCAGGCGTTCGTCCAGCACTACCACACCGACGTGCTCGACTCGGCCCTGCTGAGGATGCCCGTGGTCGGGTTCATCGGACCCCGCGACCCGCGCTGGCTCACCACCCTCGCGGCGATGGGCTCGGAGCTGGTCACCGACAGCCTGGTCTACCGCTACGACCCGGCCGCGTCGCCGGACGGCCTGCGTGGCCAGGAGGGCACCTTCTCGCTGTGCACCTTCGCCTTCGTCGACGCGCTGGCCAGGGCGGGCCGGTACGACGAGGCCAGGCACACGTTCGAGAAGATGCTCACCTACGCCAACCACGCCGGCCTGTACTCGGAGGAGATCGCCCTGACCGGGGAGCAGGTCGGCAACTTCCCGCAGGCGTTCACGCACCTGTCGCTGATCGACGCGGCACTGACCCTCGACGCGGCACTGGACTGCCGGCCCCCTCGGCGGATCCGGCCGGCCGACGTGCCCCTCCCCCGGCCGTGATCCACCCGCACGGGGCGATCCGACTCCGGCCGGCCCGGCGGCGACCGCATCGCCCGGCCGAGCCCGTCCCGCCCGAGCCCGTCCCGCCCGAGCCTGTCCCGCCCGAGCCTGTCCCGACCGAGCCCGTCCCGACCGAGCCCGTCCCGACCGGGGCGGGACTGCCGCGCGCGGTCGTACTCCTCGGCGCCGGGGCCGCGGCGACCGTGGTCATCGCGGGGCTGCGCTCGGCGGCGTGGCTGCTCGCCCCCGTGTTCCTCGCGATGGTGGTGGTCATCGCGGCGAGCCCGCTACCCCGGTGGCTGCGCCGCAAGGGCGTGCCGAACTGGCTCGCCACCACCGCACTGGTCCTGCTGGTCTACGCGACGATCGCGATCGTGGTCCTGGTGATGGTGGTGTCCGTGGCGAGGCTCGCGTCGCTGCTGCCCACCTACGCCGGGCGCGCCGACGACCTCGTCGGCGGCCTCACCTCGACGCTGTCCCGCTTCCACGTCGGTCCCGACCAGGTCCGGCAGGCCGCGGACGGCCTCGACCTCGACCGGCTCGCCCGCCTCCTCGAGTCGGTGCTCGGCACGGCGACGTCACTGGCCAGCAACCTGGTCTTCCTGTTGTCGCTGCTGCTGTTCCTGAGCTTCGAGGCCGCCACCGTCGACGCCCGCCGGGCGCGGATCGTCGCGGACCGCCCGGGAATGGTCGAGGCGTTCGCGGGCTTCGTCCACAACACCCGCCGCTACCTCGTCGTCAGCACGGTGTTCGGGTTGGTCGTGGCGGCGCTCGACACGGTCGGGCTGTTGGTCATGGGCATCCCGCTCGCCGTGTTGTGGGGTCTGCTCGCGTTCCTGACCAACTACATCCCCAACGTCGGCTTCGTCATCGGCCTGCTGCCGCCCGCGGTGCTCGGTCTGCTGGAAGGCGGTTGGGGACGGCTGCTGGCCGTGGTCGTGCTGTACGGCGTGTTGAACTTCGTGCTGCAGTCGGTGGTGCAGCCGCGGTTCGTCGGCGACGCGGTCGGCCTGTCGTCCACGGTGACGTTCCTGTCGCTCATCCTGTGGAGCTGGGTCCTCGGGCCGATCGGCGCGGTCCTGGCCGTGCCGTTGTCCCTGCTGGTCAAGGCCCTGCTGGTCGACTCCGACCCGCGTGCCCGGTGGGTCGACGCGATGATCGGGAGCGTCCCGCGCACGAAGGCCCGCCGGCACGAGAAACCCGATGAGGGAACGTGAGCGGGCGCGGAGGCGGCACCCCCCGAGTGGACGTTCCGCCGTCACTCGCACGGACGAACACACCATCACCCGCTGGTGATGAGAAGTCGGCCAACTCTTTGCTGAGAGTGTTGGTCGATGCGAATGTAGATCTCCAGGTGACTTCACTGGGGAGGCAACATGCCCGATGAGTCAGGGTACCACCGACATAGGGTGCCGAGCCCCAAGCTCGACGTGCCGGTGCCGCCCGCGCGACTCGTCACCCGGCCTCGGTTGCTGGACCTGCTGGACCACGCCCGCGATTCACTGGTCACGCTCATCACCGCCCCGGCGGGTGCCGGGAAGACGGTGCTGCTGGCCGACTGGGTGCGCAGCCGCGGCGGAGACGAGATCGCCTGGGTGGCGCTGGACTCCGACGACAACGACGACGGCCGTTTCTGGTCCGCGCTCCTCGAAGCCCTGTGCGCGACCTCCTCGGTACCGCGGGACAACCCGCTGCGGTCCCTGGCGGTGCCGCCGAACCCGTACGCCGACCACGGTTTCCTCGCCGACGTGGCGGACGCGCTCGACGACCTGCCGGCCCCGGCCGTCCTCATCCTCGACGACGTGCACGAGGTCACCAACCCGAAACCGGTGTGGGGACTGAAGTTCCTGCTGCGGCACCAGCCCGTGAACCTGCGGCTCATCCTGTCGACCCGGCACGAGGCCCACCTGCCGCTGGCGCGGCTGCGGCTCGCCGACGAGCTGGTCGAGATCGGGGCCGACGCCCTCCGGTTCTCCGTCGGGGAGACGCGTCAGCTGCTCGACGCGTCGGGCATCGAGCTCGGCCCGAACGAGGTCCGCATGCTCGTCGAGCAGACCGAGGGCTGGGCGGCGGGCCTGCGCCTCGCGACACTGTCCCTGTCCGACGTGGGCCGGTCCGAGCGGCTGCCCGCCGACTTCGCCGCCAACGACCGGGCGGTGTCGGACTACCTGGTCGACGAGGTGCTCTCCCGGCTGCCGGCGGACATGCGTGCGTTCCTGCGCGCCATCAGCATCTGCGAGCAGGTGTCCACCGAGCTCGCGACGCGGCTGTCCGGGCGGGGTGACGCCGGCGCGCTGCTCGAGACGATCGCCGAACGCACGTCACTGGTCCACCGGGTCGACGGTGCGGGCCACGGCTACCGCGTGCACGCCCTGCTCCGCTCCTACCTGCTCGCCGACCTCGTGCGGCAGGCACCCGACCGCGCCGCACACCTGCACCGCGTGGCCGCCGACTGGTTCGCCGACCACGACCAGCCCGTGCCGGCCCTGCGCCACTCCGGCGAGAGCAGGGACGCCGCCCGCATCACCGAGCTGCTGCACCGCTTCGCCGTCGGCCTCGTCCTGGACGGTCACCACGAGCTGGTCCGCACGGTGCTCGACGTCCTCGGCGCCCGCGCGATCGTCGGGGACGGCCTGCTGGCGCTCGTGTCCGCGATGCTGCACCTCGAGCAGGGCAACCCGGCCAGCGCGGAACGCGACCTCACCCACGCCACGGCCGCCTGGCCGGCCGAGCCGAGCGCTGACCTGGTGGCGCTGCGAGGGCTCGTCCGCGTGCGCCTCGCCCAGTTCACCGGCGACATCGAAGGACTCGTCCGGGTCACCGAGGACGTCCGGGCCGAGCCGGCGCAGTTCGAGGCGGCCGCGCTGCTGCAGCGCGGCACCACGCTGCTCGCCGTCGGGTCTCGCCCCGCGGCCAGGAAGATGGTGGCCGCCGCCTACCAGCTGGCCCGGGACCAGGGCCAGGGTTACGTTGCGGTGCAGAGCCTGACCACGCTCGCCTGGCTCGCCGCCGCCGAGGGCAACTTCTCGTTGATGGTGACGCTGGCCACGACCGCCGACAACGAGAACGCGCGGCGCGGCTGGTGCCGGACGGCCGAGGCGGCGCAGGCGAACCTGCTGCTCGGCTACGGCGCGTTCCTGCGTGCCGACCTGGCCGGCTGCCTCCACCACGCGCGGCGTGCGGCACCGCTGGTCGACCAGGGTGACCCGGCCACGATGCTCGGGATGAGCCTGTCCGTCGAGACGCTGCGCGGCGCGGCCGAGTTCGAGCTGAGCGACCGCGGCGCGGGCGCCCAGCGCATCACCGCGGCGCGGCTCGCCACCGGGAACACGCGGTTCACCGCCGAACAGTGCGCGTTGTGCGCCGTGCTGGAGCACCGCACCGCGACACTGCTCGGGCGCAGCCGGGCCGCGGGCGAGGCACTGCGGTGGGCACAGATGGTCATCCCGGAGTCGGCCGAGGTGCACCTGATGCGCGCCCGGGCCCAGCTGTCCCTCGGTCGGCGGGAAGCGGCCGGCAAGGCCATCCAGTCGGTGCTCGACGGTCTGGCACCCGCGATACTGCCCTGGTCGGTGATCGAGGCGTGGCTGTTGGACAGCGAGGTCGCGCTGAGCGCCGGCAACGACACCCACGCGCGTCGGTCGCTGCGGATGGCGCTGTCGATCGCGCAGCGCCTCGAGGTGTTCTACCCGGTCGTCTTCGCCGCGCCCGAGGTCACCGACCTGCTGACGAGCCGGCTGGGCAAGCTCGGCAAGGGCACCGAGGCGTTCGTCCAGCAGGTGTTCGCCCTGCGCCGCGCGCTGCGGGTGCCACCGAGTGTGCCGCTCACCTCCCGCGAACGCGCGGTGCTGCGCCTGTTGCCGACGCTGCGGTCGTTCGACGAGATCGCCGAGGACCTGACCATCTCCGCGAACACGGTCAAAACCCACGTGCGGGCCATCTACGCGAAGCTCGGGGTGACCAGGCGACGGGACGCCGTGGCGGTCGCCATCGAACGCGGACTGCTGGAGAACGAGACCGCGTCCACTTCCTGACAGCGGAGTCGCACTTTCCGATGCGGAGGCTGTTTGCACACGTCGACCGACGGTGTGGAAAACAGATTTTCGAAACGGCGGAAAGGAACGAATATCTCTTGGAAAGAGAAAGAAACCGCCGTAATGTCGATCGCATGCGCCACGCCGACGACAACCGCGCTGATCGACAATGGCCTTTCCCACGTGCCAAGACGACAGCTCCCCGGGTGCCGGCCACGCTCGTCGACCGGGACGGGCCGCGTCGCCGGCTGAGCGAGCTGAACGCGGAATTCCCGGTGACTCTCCTGTGCGCGCCGGCCGGCTATGGCAAAACACTCCTCCTCGCGGATTGGATCAGAAGAACGG
>NZ_JBJMIE010000191.1:0-9176 GCF_045807065.1 Actinophytocola sp.
CGTTGTCCGCGTTGCTGTCGATCCTGTGTGGGACGGGGGCGGGGCGTGGGGGTTGGGTCGGTGCCCCTTGTGGGGCGGTTGCTGTGTCGGTTCGGTTCAGGGGCGTCGGGTGGCATCCGTGGTGTCGTTGCCTGTGTTGCTTTTGGTCCAGAGTGGGCAGGTTGGGTGCGGTCGCGTGCTTGGTGTCTTGTCTGATCCTGAGTGGGCACTTGGTGGGGCTCCGCGGCTGCCGGGGTCGCGGCTCGGCGGGGTGCTTTGGGGAGCCTCTGTTGGTTGCTCTTGGAGCTGAGATCGAGGTTAGGGGGTGTGGGTGGCGGGGTTTCGTGATCTCGTTCGGTCTGTTCGTGGGGGTGGGTGCATTGTGTTCGTCGGAACGGGAGACACCCTGTCGCGAATTCGCGACAGGGTGTCGGTTTTTGTTGTGGCCGATGCTCTTTCTTCGTGCAGTCTGCAGTTTCCCGTTTCCGGGTCGTGTTGATTAGTTGACCAATTCGGTCAACGAGGTGTGTGACAGATCGTGGGCCTTTGCCACAGGCTCGTTGGTCAGGGCGCCCGCGTGGGTGTTGAGACCCAGTGCCAGGGCCTTGTCGGTCCTCAGTGCCTCGTGCCAGCCCTTGTCCGCCAGGGACACTGCGTACGGCAGCGTCACGTTGGTCAGCGCGTAGGTCGACGTCCTGGGCACCGCACCCGGCATGTTCGCCACGCAGTAGAACACGGAGTCGTGCACCTCGTAGGTGGGGTCCGCGTGGGTCGTCGGGTGGGAGTCCTCGAAGCAGCCGCCCTGGTCGATCGCGATGTCCACCAGGACCGAGCCCGGCTTCATGTCCTTGACCAGGTCGTTGCCGATCAGCTTCGGTGCCCGGGCGCCCGGCACCAGCACGGCGCCGATGACCAGGTCGGCCTCCTTCGCCGCCTGCTCGATGGCGTACCGGTTGGAGGTCACCGTCTTCAGCTGACCGCGGAACTGCGCGTCGATCTGGCGCAGCCGGTCCACATTGGTGTCCAGGACCTGGACGTCCGCGCCCATGCCGGCCGCGATGGTCGCCGCGTTCAGGCCCGCGACGCCGCCGCCGATCACCACGACGCGCGCCGGCGCCACACCCGGCACGCCGCCGGGCAGCACGCCCCGCCCGCCGGAGGGCCTCATCAGCGCGTACGCCCCGACCTGGGGCGCGAGTCGGCCGGCGACCTCGGACATCGGGGCGAGCAGCGGCAACGCGCCGCTGCTGGTCTGGACCGTCTCGTACGCGACGGCGGTCGTGCCCGCGTCGAGCAGCGCCCTGGTCAGCGGCTCGTCGGCGGCCAGGTGCAGGTAGGTGAACAGGACCTGGTCACGCCGCAGGAACGGGTACTCGGCGGCGATGGGCTCCTTGACCTTGAGCACCAGCTCGCCCTCGGCCCACACCTCCTCGGCACTGGCCAGGACCTTCGCGCCGGCGGCGAGGTATTCCTCGTTCGGGATGGCCGACCCGAGACCGGCGCCCGCCTCGACGAACACCTCGTGCCCGTGGGCGATCAGCTCGTGCACCCCAGCCGGGGTCAGCGCGACCCGGTACTCGTGGTTCTTGATCTCCTTGGGAACCGCGATCTTCACGTTCTGAGCGTCCTTCCGCGACTGAGCGCAGCTCGCGGAGCGATCGTCTGCGCTGGGCCAACTGGGTGTCCAACACCACAATGAGATAACAATAAGTCAGTGTCATCGTGGCGCTAGCACCAGACATGAGCCTCGCTGTAGTGCTGCTGGCACAGTTACGCCCAGCGCACCGCCGCCAGTTGGACCAGCAGTGCCAACCGGGTGTCAGTGTCCTCCAGATCCACGGCGACCAGCTCCACGAGCTTCGCCATCCGGTACCGCAGCGTGTTCGGGTGGATCCGCAGCGCCCTGCTCGCCGCACGCGGGTCGCCGGGGTGGCGCAGCCACTCGTACAGCGTGTCCACGTAGGAGGTCCCGGACTGCTCGTCGTGCGCGGTCAGCACGGCCAGCGGGCCGAACTCGGTCGCGCCCGCGGCCAGCGCACCCGTCGCCGAGCGGTGCAGCGCGAGGACCGTCCACGCCTCCTCGTGGCTCACCACGGGTCCGGCGATCAGCCCGGTGCGCAGCAGGTTCAGCATCTCCTCGGCCAGCGCCCGCGAACCGGCCAGCTCGGTCACCGCCGCCGGGGGACCGGCCGCCACCAGCGGGCCCTCCTCACCGGTCAGGGCCTGCCGCAGCGCGGGCCAGCCGGTGCCGTCCGGCACGACGGCGTACAGCACGTCCCGCAGCTCGGTCACGGCCGGCCGGCGTCCGACCCCGGCGGTGATCCGCTCCCACAGCGCGAGCCGCATGCCCTCCGCGCCGAGGGGGTCGGGCGTGCGGATGGCGATCGCGACGACCCGGTGCGGCTCGTCCGGCAGGTCCAGCTCGGCCGCCGCCAGCCGCACGCTGCCCGTGCCCTCCAGGACCGTCCTGACCAGCTCGGCGGACCGCCTGCGGTCGGCGTCCTCGCGGGCACGGCGGCGCAGCAGGTGCAGCGCGACGACCGGCGCCGTGTCGGCGAACGCGGACGCGCGCTCGTCGGCCACCGGCCCGGGCACGACCGCCCACATGGAACCGAGCAGTTCCCCGCCCATCCGGATCGGCACGATCAGGCGCGGCAGCGTCCCGTCCTTCTGGTGGGGCACGAAGATCGTCGTGCGGCCGCGCGACAGGTCGCGGAACACGCCGCGGGAGCGGAACCGGGCGAGCACGTCGTCCGGCACCCGCCTGCCCATGATCGTCGACACGCGTGCCGGGTCGGTGCGGTCCTGGCGGGCCGAGTAGGCGAGCACGCGTGAGTTCGCGTCCTCGATCGTGACCGGCGCGTCGATCACCGCGGCCGCCGCGTCGGCCAGCCGGAACAGGTCGCCGAGGCCGGGTTCGGCGTCGTGGTGCTCGTCGGACTCGTCGGCCGCCGCGTCGAGGACCGACCGGAGCAGCAGCACGACCTGCGCCCACGACGCGGCCACGTTGACCTCGACCAGCGCGACCCCGGTCGCCTGCGCGGCCGAGCGGACCGCGGCGCGGACGGCGAGGGGTGGCTTGAGCAGCACCGCGGCCGCGCCCTCGCAGTAGCGGACCAGCTCGGCCGCGTCCTTGGTGCTGTGCAGGCCGACACCGAGCACGAGGTCGCCCTCCCCGATGGGGTCGCGACGCCCCGGCTCGGCGATGACGACGTCGGTGACGTGCCCGCCACGGCCGGGCAGGCGGGTGTGCAGGAGCGTCGGTCCCACCCGGTCGACGAGGCCCTGCACGGTGATCACGGGCTTGATGGTCTCAGCCGGAGTGCCGGTCGACCAGTGCGCGAAGGGCGGCGGTCTCGGCGGCCGTTGTCTGCCGATCGGCACGGGCGATCGGATCGATCAGGCGGAGCGGGTCCGGCTAGAAGAGGGCGGCGGTGATCCAGTCGGCGACGGGCAGGTCGCGGTTGCGGCACTCCTCGGACAGTCGCATCGTCCACCGGAGGGCCTGGACCATCAGGGTGTCCATCTCCTCGGGCGCGGCGGAGGCGAGTGCGATCTCGATGTGCGCCCGCGCGGCCTCGCTGTCCCCGTGGACCTCCGCGAGCAGCACGCGCACGGCCGTGCGCACCGGCGGGTCGGCCTCGTCGATGGGGACCTCGTTGCCGGCGTTGTCGAACACCTGCATCTTCACCGGGGCCATGCCGCCGCTGCTGAGCGCGGACACCATCGAACTGCACTCGTGGAACAGCAGCAGCATCACGTCTCTGGCATCGTCGTCCGGCACGGTCGGCTCGTCGACCCCGGCCCGCATGGCGATCAGCGCCGCGCTCGCGGCCTGGACCGTCCGTGAATGCTCTGATCCCACCACAACATCTTCCAACAGGAGCGCGCCGATCGGTGCACTCAGTGTGTGACGAAAACTCCACCCTGACCGGTGGCCACCCCGATCGCCGCCCACCAGTCGGCCGCCTCGGCCGAGGGCACGTCCAGTACGGAGGACGTCGCGCCGAACGAGGAGAACACCTCGACCGTACGCGCGGTTTCCGCCGCCAGCACGGGAGAACCCGAACCCAGCGCCGGCGAGAGCGTCACCGACCGCACGCCGGTGTCGCTCACCAGCTCGAAGTCCAGTGGGCCACCCGTAACGCCGCAGAGGCCGACCCGCACCCCGATGTCACCCAGCACCTCCAGGTTGTCCCGCGCGTCACCGAGCTCGTCCAGCAGTGCGCCGACGTCGAGCGACAGCTCCAGTGCGTCCGCGGCGAGCCCGCTGTCGGCCAGCGCCCGGTGCACCGCCCGGACGAGGTCGGCGTCGGCGGACTGGTTGCGGGTCAACTGAACCCGCAGCACACCGGGGGAGCCGGCGAACCGCCGGCAGGCGTCGCGCAGCAGCAGTGGTCCGACGTGGACGGACCAGCCGGTGCGCTCGGCGAGCCGCAGGATGGTCGTGTGGTCGGCCTCCCCCCACGTGAGGACCGCCCGCGCGCCAACGGGTTCCCGGTCCGACAGGCGGACGACCGGCTGGAGGCCCACGGCCAGGTCGCCGTTCTCCCACGCCGCGGGCAGCGACGCGGCGAGCCGGGCGAGGTCGCCCGCTGCCCGGTCCTCCGCCTCGTGGAACTTCGCCCACTGGCGCTTGCCGGTGGTCTTCGCCTTGCGCAGCGCGGTGTCCGCCGCGCGGAACAGCTCGGCCGCGGTGAGGCCGTTCGCCGCCTGTCTTCGCACCGCGCCGACACTCGCGCCGACGGCGAAGCCGTGGCCGTCGATGTACTCCGGGTCCTCCAGCTCGCGGGTGAGCATGCCGATCAGCTCGCCGATGTCCGGCGTCTTGGGCGAATCCTCGACGAGCACCGCGAACTCGTCGCCACCGATGCGGGCCACGAGCGCGTTCTCGCCGGAGATCACCTCCTCCAGCCGACGGGCGACCGTCTGGAGTAGACGGTCGCCGACCGAGTGGCCGAAGCTGTTGTTCACCAGGGAGAACGCGTCGAGGTTGAGGCAGCACAGCGTGATCGTGCCGTCCCGGGGGGCGCGCTCCAGCGCGCTCTCCAGCTTCGTGTGGAAGCACTGCCGGTTCGCCAGGCCGGTCAGCGCGTCGTACAGCAGCTGGTGGCCGAGCCGGTCCTGCAGCAGGTGCAGCTCGGTGACGTCCTGGGCCATCGTGACGAAGTACGCCGGGTCGCCCGCGCCGTCCCGCAGCAGCGAGATCGCGAACAGCACCCACGCGACCTCGCCGTCCTCCTTGCGCAGCCTGCGGTGCTCGTGCACGCGGGCCACCTCGCCGTCGAGGATGCGGCGGTACGGCGCCATCACGTCGCCCGAGGCCTCGTCGCGGAAGATGTCGGTGAGCAGCCGGCCGGGCAGGCGGTCCTGCTTCACGTTGAGGATGCCGGCGAGCGCCGGGTTGGCCTCGATGCACATGCCGTCGAGCTTGGTGATCGCGATGCCGGTCGCCGAGGACGTGAACACCTCGCGGAAGCGGTTCTCGGTGCCGCGCAGGTTGTGCTCGGCCCGCAGCACGGCGTTGAACAGCGCCTGCTTGACCTCTTCCTGCTGGGTCAGCGTGTAGGCGCGCAGGCCGTCCGCGTAGCCGGCGGACACCGCGCCCAGCAGGGACATCGTGCGCTTCGCCAGCTCGTTGTCCGGGGTCGGCGCGACGTCGGCGAGCAGGCCCTCGGACAGCGCCGCGACCGTCGCCGTGAGCGCGGTCGGGTCGATGAAGCCCTCGCTGACGAGCCGGTGACCGATCGGCAGACCGGCCGACATCGAGAACTTCTCCGCGCCGAGGATCGCCAGCAGCTCGTCGACCAGCTCGAGCAGCAGCGCCTCGATGTCGTCGGCCGACCGCGGGATGTAGGAGGCGGAGGTGGCCGACCGCGTCCAGGTGCGCGCCAGCTCCTCCCGCCGGTGTACCGGGGGAAGGATCACGCCTGGTTCGGCCATTGCCTGGTCCATCGTCGAGTACTGCGCTCAGGAGCGGTCGTGCCGGGGGCGGCGGGCGGAGTTCCGCTACCCCGGGTCTCTTACCCGATCGCGCTACTTCTTCCGGGCGACTCCCGCGTACAGACCGTCACGCTTGCCGGCGTCCTCCGGGTGGTTGGTCTCCCGGTCGGGACGCCACTGCGACGTCGTCACGAGACCCGGCTCGACCAGGTCCCAGTCGCCGAAGAGGCGGAGGACCTCGTCCCGGCTCCGCGCCCGGACGGCGTTCTGCGTCCGCCGCATGTTCTCGGTGAGCTCGGACATGTCGCGGAAGTCGTCGGTGAGGTGGGACAGCGCCAGGTAGCTGCCCGGCGCGACGGCTTCCCGGTAGGCGGCGAACACGCTCTCCGGGTCGTCGAGGACGTAGTGGCCGATCGCGATGGCGAGGACGCCGACCGGACGAGCGAAGTCGAGGGTGGCCCGGGTCGCCGGGTCGTTCAGCACGAGGCCCGGCTTGGTGATGTCGGCGTGCACCATCACCGCGTTGGGGTTGTCCTCCAGGATGAGCTGACTGTGCGCGACGGCGACGTGCTCGATCTCGACGTAGACGACGCGGGCGGACGGGTCGACCTGCTGGGCGATCTCGTGGACGTTGCCGACGGTGGGAATGCCCGAGCCGAGGTCGAGGAACTGGCGGACGCCCTGCTCCATCAGGTGGAGCACGACGCGGCGCAGGTAGGCGCGGTTCTGGATCGCGAACTGCCGGGACTTCGGGTCCACCTTGTCCCGGTGCTTGACGAACTCACGGTCAACCGCGAAGTTGTGGTTGCCACCGAGCACGTAGTCGTAGACCCTGGCCGCACTGGGTTTCTCCAGGTCAACCGAGGTTGGTACCCAGTTGGTCTGCTGTGACACCGTCCACCTCTTGGTCTGAATCGATCGGTAAACGAAACACTACCGAGACGTGGCAGGCCAATGGCGACCGGTCACCCGGATGGACCATGAACATCGCGGTCCTTCACGTGATCGCGGAATCTTGATCATCTTCGGTGCGGTCGCCGGTATCACCAGTGGCGTTGGCGAGCGCGCCGAGCGCCATGTCCCGCAACATGGTGGCCATGCCGTCGCGACCGAGGTGGCGGATGTGCGGGGTGGAGTTGATGAGTCCGAACACGGCGTGCGCGGCGGCGCGTGCGGCGGGCTCGGTGAGGCTCGGCGAGCTGTCGCGGATGGCCTGCACCCACACCTCCACGTAGCGGCGCTGCAGGGCGCGCACCCGCCGGCGGTCCGGGTCGGTCAGGTTGCCGAGGTTGCGTTCCTGCACGCTGATCAGCGCGGGGTTGTCGAGGGCGAAGTCAACCTGGAACGCGATGAGCTCGCCGAGCAGCTTGGCCGGGTCCTCGGTGCGTTCCCGGCGCTCGAGGCCGCCGGCGAGCAGGTCGTCGCTGATCGAGGTCAGCATCTCGCCCAGCATGGCGTCCTTGCTGCGGAAGTGCCGGTAGAGCGCGGGTCCGGACACGCCGACCGCCGCGCCGATCTCGTCGATGCCGACTCCGTGGAACCCGTGCCTGGCGAAGAGTTCCGCTGCTGCGGCGAGGATCTGCTCGCGACGGCTGGACATCGCGCCATGGTACCCACCGGGGTTAGCGGACGTTCACAAATGCCAACTGGTAAGCGTGAACTACTAACGACGTAATCCGAGACCTTGTTACTTACTGGTAATGATGGTGAAACGTTGAATCCCTGCAGCGGAGGTAATCATGCGTCTCCGTTCCATCGCCAGTTCCCTCGTGCCCGCCCTCCTCACCACAGCCGTGGCGATTCTCGCCGCGGCACCCGCATCCGCCGATCCCGGTGCCCTGGCCGGGAAGTACGTCGCGCTCGGTGACTCCTACTCGTCCGGCACGGGCGCGGGGAGCTACGGCAGCAGCGGCAGCTGCAAGCGCAGCGCCAACGCGTACGCCCAGCTGTGGGCCAACGCGAACGCCCCGTCCTCCTTCGTGTTCGTGGCCTGCTCCGGCGCCCTGACCACGGACGTCATCAACAACCAGGTCGGCTCGCTCACCTCGGACACCTCGCTGGTGACCATCTCCGTCGGTGGCAACGACGCCGGGTTCGCCGACGTCATGACCGACTGCAACCTCGGCTCGGACTCGAGCTGCGTCTCCCGCAACCAGGAGGCGCAGACCTACGCCCGCGACCAGCTGCCCGCGCGGCTGGACGCGGTCTACACGCAGATCCGCGACCGGGCGCCGAACGCACGCGTCGTCGTGGTCGGCTACCCGCACATCTACCAGCTCAACGGCAGCTGCTCGATCGGTCTCAGCGAGACCAAGCGGGCGGCCATCAACCAGTCGTCGGACGTGCTCGCCGAGGTCATCAGGGGCCGGGCCGGCGCGTTCGGCTTCACGTTCGTCGACGGTCGGTCGGCGTTCGCCGGGCACGAGATCTGCGCGTCCGGTGCGCGGTGGCTCAACAGCATCACCTGGCCGGTGGACGAGTCGTACCACCCGAACGCGGCCGGGCAGCGCGGCGGTTACTACGCGGCGGTGGAGGCGGTCGCATAGCGGTCACCTCCGAAGGGACGGCGGCCCGGCTGCTCGGCCGGGCCGCCGTTCGCGAACTCGGGGGCGGCGTTCGGAGTACTTTCGGGCAACCGGCCCTAATTCACTTTCTGCCTGGTCGGAGCGCTGGCGACACTGGGGTCTCCACACCATTCCGTCCGAATGGAGTGCTCCGATGGACTCTTTGGATCAACTCCTCAGCGTGTTGGCGTCGATTGCCGGCATCTTCGGTGTCGTCATCGCGTTCCTGCAGTACCGCGTCAAGAACCAAGGTGCCGGTCCACCGCCACCCGGGGCGCCGCCCGTGCCGCCGCGGGCCTGGGGGCCGCCGCCGGTGGTGCGGGCCGCCGCGATCTGGGTGGTCGTCGAGTCGGTGGTCACCGTGCTGCTGCTCTACGGCGTGTTCACCAGGGTCATGGCCGACATCTACGGCTTCGGCTTCTCGGTGCCGACGCTGCCGGAGGCGGCGGTCGCGCTCGGGCCGATCGGCCTGGCCGCGCTGATCGGCGTCGTCAGCGTGCCGGTCGCGATCCGGCGCGGCACCGGTCTGCGTGACGGCGACCCGGCCGTGCGCGGCAAGCTCCTCGGCTCCGCGGCGAAGGACCTGTTCGTCGGCGTCGCGCTGGCGATCGCCGCTCAGGTGTTCGCCGGCGTCATGCCGGAGGCCGTCTTCAGCATCCTCATGGGGTATCTCGTCTGGAGCATCCTGTC
>NZ_JBJMIE010000192.1:0-3221 GCF_045807065.1 Actinophytocola sp.
GAGGTCGACGAGCAGCAGCGTCGGCCGCCGGCCCGGACCGCAGTGGGTCAGCGCGTCGTCGAGCAGCTCGGTGAGGCGCCCCCGGCTGGCCACACCGGTGAGGTCGTCGTACTCCAGCTGAGCCCGCAGCCGGTCCTCGAGATCCTTGCGGACGCTGATGTCCAGAAAAGCCAGCACGATGCTCGGCGACCCACCGGACCGGTCCTGAACCTCCGAGACCCGCACCGCCACGCTCCGGGTGGTGCCGTCCGGCTTCTTCCGGTAGGTCCACTCCGCCACGCCCGCCGCACGCAACAGGTCCAGACAACGGTCACGGCAGGCGGTGACGTCGTCGTGATGCGGACAGGGAACCGTGTGAGCGCCGCCGGCAGTCCACTCGAACAGGACACGGGCCTCGTCGTTGCACATCTCGACCACACCGGCCGGCCCGACCACGACCAGCGCGACCGGGCTGGTCCGCAGTATCGCGTCGAGGTGCTCGTTGACCGCGGCGGTCGCCCGCGACGCCGCCTTCGCGGTGTCCACCGCGGCCACCGTGTCACCCAGGGCGAGGGTGCCGATCACCAACCCCAACAGCGGCAGCAGATTCGGCGCGAGCTGATCCGGGGCCACCCCACTGCCGTCCAGCACCAGGTTCCACAACGCAGCGCACACGTAACCGATGTACGCCGGCGCGGCACGCACCAGCCACGGCCCCAGCTCCGCCCGGACCGCCCGACGAGTGGTGGTGCCGAACAACAGACCGAGCATCGGTTGCGGCGACGGCAACACCAGACACCCGAACGTGACGACCGCGGCCTCGGCGGCAACAAGCCACCACGACGCGGTTCGCCGGCCCGAACCCCACCACGCCAGCACCACCACGATCAGGGCAGCCAACCCACCTCGCACCGCACCGGAGCCCGGCGCACCGGCCAGTGCGCCCAACGCCCCCACAGCGGTCACCCACGCGAACACCTCGGTCAACCGGCGCGTACGCCGCAAACCGCGATCCTCCGGAGCAACAGGCACCGTTGACCTTTCTCCGTTCCCCAGACCACCACCGCACGCGGAAGAGTAGCGGCACCACCACATCAACGAGAAGCACTGCCGCCACTACATCGGACACGGCCCGCGGCTGTGGCGGAACACGCACTGTGAAGTCGCTGCCGCACGACAAGCCCGGGATCTGCGGAGACACTGGCGGGCGTTGCTGCCGGCCAGTGCGGCGGTGGGTCCACCGTGCCTGGCCCGCTCGGGGCGGTCAGGATCCTGACCTGGGCTTTCCGATATGCCCTTCGTCCTCGTGGCCTAGCCTCCGGCGGGTGCCGGCTCAGTGTGGGCGGTGACGCCGAGCCGGTCGAGGGCGCTGTCGAACTCGCCCTGTTCGTGGGCGGTGACCAGCTGGGTGGCGATGTCGCGGAGTTTGGTGTTGGTGTTCTGCGAGGCGCGCTTGAGGGTGGTGAAGGCGGTGTCGCTGTCGTGGCCGAAGTGGCGCATGAGCAGGCCTTGGGCGCGGCCGACCAGGGAGCGGGTGCGTAGCGCGGTGCGGAGCTGGGTGACCAGTTGGGTGCTGTCGTGGTAGAGGGAGGCGTTGTTGACCACCGTGCTGGCGTGCGCGATGAGGAGCAGGACCAGGTCGTAGGTGGTGTCGGCGAACCGGTCGGGTTGGGTGGAGAACAGGGTGAGTACGGCGGTGTCGTCGCCGCGGGTGGACAGCGGGAGCGCGACGCAGCTGCGGAGGCCGGCGTTGGCGATCTGGGCGGCGAAGGTGGGCCAGCGCTGGTCGCTGGCGACGTCGTCGAGGCGGCGTGGCTCGCCGTAGGTGACGGCTTCGACCACCGGGCCGGGGGCGATCGGGTCGAAGGTCAGGTTGTCGCCGCCGGCGACCGTCTCGACGGTGCCGGCGGAGCGCACGGTGAGGATCGCGGAGTCGCAGCCGGGGATGAGGCGCACGATCCTCGCGACGAACCGGTCCAGGGTGGCGCCGAAGTCGTCGTTCTCGACCAGGCGGGTGATCTCGGCCAGCTCCCGCGCGATGGTGACCAACTCCTCGTCCACCAGCCCGGTGCGCACCGGCACAGTGTGCACCGGCCCGGAGTCGACCGATCCTGCCTGTGCACCGTTGTGTTCGCCGTCCATCGGCCCAGCCTTGTCCACCGGCACAGTCTGCTCTGCTGACACTGGGCACGTACAGCCGCAGTTCCAGCTCGACGCCCAGGCGGGGGAGCCGGGGACGGCAGCGGCCGGTGGTGCCTGCCGGTGCTGCTGTCTAGAACGCCGACAACCGGCCTCGCACCCGGGATGCGGCCGTCCCCGGCCCTGGCGCAGTACCCCGACCGCACCAGCCGAAACCCCATCGCTCACACCGGCCCGATCTACCGGCCGGCTCCGGGCTGGCTGCTCCCACGCCGTCCGTGGGGAACCCTGACGGGGACGAGGTGCAGTTCGAGTTCGTCGAGCCGGCCGGCCGCCGTGGACCAGCACGGCTCGATCTCCCGCCGCTTCTCGGGCCTCGGCGGCACACGCGTCGAGGTCGGTGTAGCACTTCCTCGTCGATGGTTCGGGGAGTCAGGCCGGCTTGCGGCCCCATGCGGTGATCATCGGTGCGAGCATGAGGTGTAGGTCGCCGGTGGCGAGGTTCGCGAGGTGTGTCTCGATCTCTTCGGGGGTCGCCAGTTCCGCGGCCAGCAGCTGGTCGCGGACGTGCTGGATCGTGGCCGCTTCCAGGATGGCGCAGGCGCGTGACCCGATCGGGAAGTAGGCCTCCGCGCTGACGTCGGCCAGGCCCGACTCGCGCAGCAACCTGGGCAGCGTGCGACCGTAGGCGAGGTCCGCGCCGCGGTCGGCCAGCAGCGTGCGGATCCGGGTGCGCAGTCGGTTCGCCAGCTCCTCGGCGGGGCCGCGCTCGTCCGGACAGGCGAGCGGCTGCAGCGAGGGGTCGCCATCCTCGATCACCAGCCATCCGCCAGGCCGGAGCGCATCGATCATGACCCGCAGCGCGGTCGCGCGATCCTTCAGGTGGACCAGCACCAGCCGGGCGTGGACCAGGTCGAACGTCTCCGCCGGCGGCGGGTCGCCTGTCACGTCGTGGCGGCGTACTTCCAGTGCACCGCCTGCCGCGGGCTCGGTCCACGACACGTCGATGTCGGTGGCCAGCACCCGGCCGCCGAGTCCCACGCGCTCTGCCAGGCCGTGCGGTACCGAGACGCCGCCGGCACCGACCTCCCAACACCGCCATC
>NZ_JBJMIE010000193.1:0-16567 GCF_045807065.1 Actinophytocola sp.
CACGGTCACCCCTTTGACCGGCAGGCGCATCTCTGTACTTACAGGAATACTTAAAGGGATGGATCATGAGACCCCATCCCTTTGTGGACGATCAACAAGTCTCTGGCCTGCCGATCTGTATGCGCGCCCGAAGGGATTCGAACCCCTAACCTTCTGTTGGGAGCCGGCTGTCCCGGGCTTCTTCCAAAGCCTCGCGATCCCTTACACCCCAACGGTTCTCAGTCCTCACCACCGGTGATCGTCTTCCATCGTTTTGGGACGTTTTGTGTGGGTAAGGTGTGGCTTTGATCTTGCTGGCCGACGATACGCCGAGGTCTGCTCGCATCCGACGCTACGGACCCGCCCTGTCGGATCCAGTCCCCTCCGGCTCCCTCGTACAGGCCCTCACGTCGCGCTGGGTCGTCGGTGTCAAGAGCCGAGCGCAGCTCGATCGCGTGAGCGACGCGGAGCGCTCTTGATGCCGGCGGTCCGGCGTTAGATGATCGAGGCCGAGGGAGCTGCTCACCTGTCTCTGAGGTCCTCGTGCCGCCGCCGGCGGCGGCGCTCCCGTCGCGGGCTGTGGGCTGCGCCGCGCAGGCCTGCCGGCGTGAGCGGAGCGGTAGCCGGCCGTGCCGCGATGGATGCAGGCCACGTCGCCATCGTGACGGGCCGACCGCGCCGCCGCCGGCGGCGGCGCGCTTGACGTGGCTTACGAGCCACAACTTCTGCAAGACGGCGGCCACGCTGCTCGACGATGGTGGGTTGACAGTTCGGGAGATCGCTGACCAACTCGGCCACAAGCGAGTGAGCGAGACGCTGGACACCTACCTCGGCCGTGCCCAGCCGAGCCCGAAGGTCGCGAAGCTACTTGACGTGATCGACGAGAGCGCTAGAAGTGTCAGTGGTCCATGTGAGGATGACGACGGTGAGTCGCCGAGCAATGACGAAAGGTGATGGACGTGGACGACAACAGCATGGTTGGTCCCGGCATGCACGAGCAGCAGGCCCAGAGCCTGGTGGGAGAGAATGACGCTGCCGCTTCCATAGAAGCATTGCTCGCGATTGCATCGGCGATCAACCGGCTTGCAGAGGCTGTCGAGGGCTACACCGCAAGCCAGATCTGATCTGAGAATCGCGTGATTTTGTGTGAGTAAAGTGTGGGCCCGGACTCGACAGTCCGGGCCCACGGTTGCCTCAACCATAGCAACGAGCGCGCCCGAAGGGATTCGAACCCCTAACCTTCTGATCCGTAGTCAGATGCTCTATCCGTTGAGCTACGGGCGCATGTTCAGTTATAAGCGGAGGCTCCGGGATTTGAACCCGGGAGGGGTTGCCCCCAACCGCATTAGCAGTGCGGCGCCATAGACCAGACTAGGCGAAGCCTCCCGGAGACCGCTCAGCGGATACCTTACACACGCGGTCTCCCGGCGACCAAACTGGGGGGCTAGCTCGGCAGGAAGGCCGTCAGGGCGTCCGGGTTGGCCAGGGCGTCCCTGCTGACCGCTCGTTCCGGGGGTACGCCGGACAGGATCTTCTTCACCGGGACCTCGCACTTCTTGCCGTTCAGGGTTCTGGGTACCTCCTTGATCACCACGAACCTGTCCGGGACGTGGCGGGGGGACAGGGCCGAACGAAGCGCCGAGCGGAGGCGTGGCTCCACCGCGTCGAGGGTCACACCGTCCGCGAGGACGAGGTAGCAGACCAGCTCGCCTTCTCGGTCGGACGACGTGTCGATGACGAGGGAGTCGGCTACCTCGTCGAACGCTTCCACCACGCGGTAGAACTCGCTTGTGCCCATTCTCACGCCGCCTCGGTTGAGGGTGGAGTCCGAGCGGCCGTAGATCACGGCGGAGCCGCGTGGGGTGATGCGGATCCAGTCCCCGTGGCGCCAGACGCCCGGGTAGGGCTCGAAGTACGACTCGCGCATTCGCTCACCGGTCTGGTCGCCCCACAGGTACAGGGGCATGGACGGCATCGGTTTGGTGATGACCAGTTCGCCTACCTCGTCTACCAGGGGCTTTCCGTCGGGCGACCAGCTCTCCACCGCGGCGCCCAGGGTGCGGCACGACAGCTCGCCCAGCCAGACCGGCACGTCCGGGGCCGAGCCGACGAACGCCGTGCACAGGTCCGTGCCGCCCGATACCGAACAGATCTGGACATGCGCACCCAGTGACTCCGCTATCCACTCGAAGCCCTCGGGGCTCAGGGGGGCGCCCGTCGAGCCGAGTGCGCGCAGGGCCGACAGGTCGTTGTCCCTCGCCGGGTCGAGGTGCTGTTTGAGGCAGGACTGGATGTACGGGGCCGACGTGCCGAAGTAGGTGACACCGTGCCGAGCCGCCAGGCGCCACAGGGTGCCCAGGTCGGGGTGGCCGGGGCTGCCGTCGTACATCACCACGGTCGCACCTACCAGGAGGGCCGAGATGAGGTAGTTCCACATCATCCAGCCGGTGGTCGTGAACCAGAAGAAGCGGTCGCCCGGGCCGAAGTCGGAGTGGAGCGCCAGCATCTTCAGGTGTTCCACGACTATCCCGCCCTGGCCCTGGACGATGCCCTTCGGGAGGCCCGTCGTGCCGGACGAGTACAGGACCCACAGGGGGTGGTCGAAGGGGACCGGGTCGAAGGCCGGTTCGGCCTCGGACCGGATGAACGACGACCACGGCACGGTGTCGGGGGCCGTCGTCTCGGGTGACAGGTAGTCGATCAGCACCGTCGCGCGCAGGGTCGGGATCTCCCGCTGCAGCGCGGCGATGGTGGGGCGGACGTCGAAGGCCCGGCCGTTGTAGACGTAACCGTCCACCGCGAACAGGACCACCGGTTCGATCTGGGTGAAGCGGTCGGCTATCGCCCGCACGCCGAAGTCCGGGGAGCAGGACGACCACGTCGCGCCCAGGCTCGCCGCCGCCAGGAACGCCACCAGGGTGCGTGGCATGTTGGGGGCCAGGGCTACGACCCGGTCGCCGCGGCGTACGCCCAGGTCCACCAGGGCGGCGCGGACGCCCGCCACCTGCGACCGCAGCTCCCCGTAGGTCAGGGTGGACGACAGGCCGTCCTCGCGTTCGAAGATCACCGCCACGTCGTCGTCGGCGCCCGTCGACAGGGCGTGTTCGGCGTAGTTGAGCGTCGCGCCGGGGAACCACTCGGCGCCGGGCATCTCCGTCGAGCCGAGCACGCGGTCGTAGCCGGCGTGGAAGCGGACGCCCAGGAAGTCCACCAACGCGCCCCAGAACGCCTCGAGGTCGCTGGTCGACCACTCCCACAGCGCCTGGTAGTCGGCCACCTCGACGCCCCGCTCCTGGGCCAGCCACCTGCGGAACTCCGCCATCCTGCTCTGCTCGGCCCTGGCGGGGTCCGGTCGCCACAACGGTGTGTCGCTCATGACCTGTTCCTATCCCAAATCGCGTGGCCTTGCCATGGTGTCGGCCCACACAACCGCCGACGAGCGGCCGATACCGCGGTGGGCACTGGGAAGATTGCCGCATGCGCTATGGGCGAGGAGTTCAGCGGCTGCGGATGCTGGCCGACGCGTGCCAGGAGCTGGGCCGTCTCGAGAAGCCGCTCCTGCACGAGGCATACGTCTTCGGCGAACTGCTCGACGGGGCCGATCCGGTCGAAGGCGTCGACATCGCGCTCGTGCTGGATCTGCCGCCGGAGGAGGTGCCGTGGGGATCGCAGCCCAGTGTCGTTGGCTGGCTCGTGCGGACGCTCCGGCTCGACAAGGGCGGCTTCGCCTTCTGGTGGCGGTCGCGGCACGTGCCGGTGTGGAACCACCACATTCGCGGGCCGGTTCGGTTCTGGTCGCTCGACGGGGTCGACGAGGACGTGCTCGACGCGCTGGCCGAGCAGCGGTTCGGCGACCTGCCCCGGGTGTGGGCCAGCGAAGCCGAGACGAAGGCCAGGGCCGCGTCCGAGTTGGAGATGGCCCTGGCCCGGCTGCGTGCGATCCACCGCGACTACTGGGAGCGTGACTGGCGCCGTGAGCACCGGGGCGACTACCGGTTCCCCGAGAACGCCCTGTGGGAGGCGGTTGACGGCTACCTCGAGCTGCTCGACGCGGCGCGGTAGCCGAGGCGGCCGCGGGTGGCGAGGACCAGGGCGGTCGCGACGGCCGTGGCGGCGATGAGGATGACATGGGTGGCGGCGCCGTGGGGAAGATGGCCAGGTAGGCGATCGACATGTAGTTGTTGATGCCGCCGTGCAGGATCATGGCGACCGGGAGGCTCTCGCGGTGTGGTTGAAGACCCAGGTCATGATCACGCTGACCATCACGGCCGTGACGACGAACTCGAGGACCGAGGTCCAGTCGACGTGCGGGCCAGCCCAGCCGGTGAGGAACAGCGGCAGGTGCCACAGGCCCCACAGCAGCTGTACCGCTTACCCGACCGGTGCCGCGTCGAGCACGCGGTGGTCCCCCACCTGCGCCCGCTCGGCGTCTTCCCTCCTCGGGATGGTCAGCAGCGCGACGATGGGGACCGCGAGGGCGAACGCCGAGAGGATGAACACCGGGAACAGGAAGCTGAACACCTCGACGCCGGGCGGGTCGGCCGCGTCGGGGTCCAGGTCCACGTTCACCGCGGCCATGCCCACGTAGTGCATGCCGGTCGAGGCGAGGCCCATCACCAGGCCGGCCATCAGCCGTTGCGCCAGGCCTTCGGCGGAGACGGTGAACCACAGGGCGGCGGTCGCGGCGCCGACGGCGATGATGACCGACAGCACCACCAGGAACGGGTTGTAGGTGATGGTGCCCTTGATGTTCAGCGCCCACATGCCCGTGTAGTGCATGAGGTTCACGGCGAGGCCGGTGATCGTGCCCGCGACCAGGAGCCGCCACAGCGCGGACCGCTTCTGCACGCCGAACAGCAGCAGCCCGCAGAACACCGCGGCGATCGCCAGCACGGCCGACAGCACGGTGCGTGCGATGTCATAGCGGACGGGCTGTCCCGGTGTCGCGAAGCCGAGCATGCCGATGAAGTGCATCAGCCAGATGCCGACGCCACCGATCGAGACCGCCGCCAGCGCGAGCCAGCCCATGCGGGTGCCGCCCGTCGCGGTGCGGGCGTGGTACGCGCAGGCGAGGCCGATCGCGGAGCCGGCGACCGACACGGCGTAGGCCAGGAACAGCAGCCAGATGCCCATCTCGAAGTGATGAACCATTGCGCCTCATTCAGTTGGTGCGGCAGGGGTGTCAGCCCGTACGGGCGTCCAGGGTAGACAGCGAGTGCTCGCTGGCGGAGATCAGCACGCGCTTGGCCGACTCCGGCGACCTCGCGTCGCACGAGATGATCACGACGTCGTCGCCGAGCACGAGTGCCTCGCGGACCTGGTCGGGGGTGAACCGCCGCGCGCCGTCGAACTCGTTGATGGCCACCAGGAACGGCATCCCGCGCGACTCGAAGTAGTCCACCGCGGCGAACCCGTCGGCCAGGCGTTCCGGGTCGACCAGCACGATCGCGGCGATGGCGCCCTGGACGATGTCGTCCCACATGAACCAGAACCGGTGCTGGCCGGGCGTGCCGAACACGTACAGCACGAGGTCGTCGGCGAGCGTGAGCCGGCCGAAGTCCATGGCCACCGTGGTCGCCAGTTTGTTGGGGATCCGGGCCAGCTCGTCGATCCCCACGCTGGCGCTGGTCATCAGCGCCTCGGTGCGCAGCGGGGTGATCTCGGACATCGAGCCGACGAACGTCGTCTTGCCGACCCCGAAACCACCGGCGATCACGATCTTCGCGGACGTGATCCGCTTGCCCCTACTTGGTTGCCCGTAGTCCACTGAGGACCCTCTCGATCAGCTCGCGCCGCTCCGCGTCGTCCGCGTCGTGCGCGAGGGTCGCCTCGACGTTCACCAGCCCTTCGGCGACGAGGTCCGCGACGAGCACCTTCGCCACACCGAGTGGAACCGCGAGGTACGCGCCGATCTCGGCGACGGACCTCGGTTGGAAGCACAGCTGCGTGACGGTCCACAACGCACTGGTCAGCCGTGGCGTCATGTCCCGACCGGCCCGGGTGGTGAGCACCCGGGCCTCGATCGCGATGTCGACGGTCGGTTGGGTGCGCCCGTCGGTCCACGAGTACGGGCGGGCCAACGCCGGCGGCATCGACCCTCTCTCGTAGCTCCCGTCAGGGACGTCGCTCACGTTGCACCCTTCAGCCCTGCTCCGGGGCGCCGCCTCCGCGGACCGGCGTGTCGACCATGCGGCCGACACGGTCGACGAGCAACGTCATCTCGTAGCCGACGAGCCCGATGTCGCAGCCCGCCGCGGCGATCACCGCGTGGTGGGAGCCGTCGCCGACGCTCATCAGCAGCAGGAACCCGTGTTCCATCTCGATCACCGACTGGACGACCCGGCCTGCCGTGAACAGCTCGGCGGCGCCGACCGTGAGGCTCGTGAGCCCGGCGGTCAGCGCGGACATCTGGTCCGCGCGGTCGCGTGGCAACGCGTCGCTGGCCGCTACCAGCAACCCGTCCGCCGACACCAGCACCGCGTGCGCCACCCCGGGAACTTCCTTGGTGAACGCGGAAACCAGCCAGCCCAACGACGGTTCGGTCGCCGTCGTGCCTTCAGTCATCAGTCAGTCACTCCCTTTGCCATTCCCGCCCGGCTCGGGTTCCTCCCGCGCGCGCCGGGCGGCGAGCACGCCGTCGTAGTGTCGCGAGAGGTTGTTTCGGATTGACTCCGGATCCCGGAAACCGGTCTGGGGGACGGCGGTCTGGGTCCGTTCCGTCGGCAGCGCGCGTGCGCCGGGCGTGCGGACCGGCAGACCTGCCGAGGTGGTCGCGGCGGGCCGCGGCGCCGGCGCGGGTGCCGCCGCCGGCCGTGTGGTGGAGGACATGGTCGGCGTCAGCCAGTTGCTGTGTGGCGCGCCGTTCCCGTCGCCGCCGCCATTGCCGGTCGTGTCGAGGTCCGGGTAGGTCTCCTCGATGAACCAGCTCGACATGGCGGGCTGGTCGGGGGGTGCCTCGACGCGCTCTTCGGACAGGTCGTCGAGGTGTGTCGGCCAGATCGGGGCCGGCTCGAGCCTGGCCGTCGCGGCCACCAGCTCGCGCCGGGTGGCCACGGCGGTCACCATGTTCTCCGGCGTCGTCCCCGCGATCACCAGCGCACCCGGCAGGTGGATGCTCGCCGTGATGCCGGCTCGCGTCGCCCGCTCGAACGTCGGTCGCAGCCGGACGGTGACGCCGTGCCGGGCGGCCAGGCGGGAGACCACGAACAGTCCCATGCGGCGGGTGGTCTCCGGGCCGACGTAGTCGGTCATGGCGAGCCGGTGGTTGGCCGCCTCGATGTCGTCCGCCGCCATGCCGAGGCCGGCGTCGACGACCTCGAACAGCAGGCCGCCGTCGGCGCCGCGGTCCGCGGACAGCACCACCTTCTGGTCCGGCGGCGAGTAGCGGGTCGCGTTCTCCAGCAGCTCGGACAGGATGTGCACGACGTCCGCGGCGGCGACCGCGCGGACCGAGCCGCTCGGCGCGTGCGCGAGGGTGATCCGGCGGTAGTCGTCGATCTCGGACGTGGCCGCGCGCAGCAGCTCGACGACCGTGACCGGGGCGCTGTCCCGGCGGGCCGGCGAGCCGCCGGCGAGGACCTGGAGGTTCTCGCCGTTGCGGCGCAGGCGGGTCGCGAGGTGGTCGAGCCGGAACAGGCCGGACAGCCGGCGCGGGTCCTGCTCGTCGGCCTCCAGACCCTCGATGACCTCCAGCTGCGACTCGACGAGCGTCTGGCTGCGGCGGGACAGCGTCATGAACATCTCGCTGACCTGCCGGCGCAGCTCGGCCTGCTCGGCGGCGAGGAGGATGGCCTGTTCGTGCATGTCGTCGAACGCGCGGGCCAGCTGGCCGATCTCCTCGGTGGTCCGGACCGGCACCATCTGCCTGCTCGACCAGGAGATCTGCTCGCCGGCACGCACCCGCTCGACCGTCCTGGGCAGCTGTTCGCGCGCGGCGTTGAGCGCTGCCTGGCGCAGCCGGCGGACCGGCTGGAGCAGCGACTGGGCCACGACCAACGCGACCGCGAGGGCGATCAGCAGCGACGCGATGACGATCGCGGTGTCGCGCAGCGCGGCCGACCGCGAGTCGTTGGTGCGGTTGGTCACCGTGTCGCCGAGGTAGTTCACGAGCTGTGTGGACAGGTCCCGGACCCGGGAGGCCTCGGTCTGGATGTTCGGCAGCAGGCTGCGCAGGTCGATCGCGCCCGCGTCGACGACCGCCTCCTGGAGACTGGCGCGGCGGGTCGCCGACGTCTCGGTCGCGGTCTCGAGGTCGTTCTGCTGGAATTCCGGCAGCCCGACCTGCAGCTGCTCCCCGAGGATGCGCTCCTCGGCGGCGGACTGCTGCGCGGCCGCGGCGATGCGTTGTGGTGTCTGCGGCGGCTGTCCGGCGAACCGCAGGAGGGACTCCTCGGCGGCGAGGGCCGACCGCAGCAGCACCAGCGACCGGACGGAGTTGGACAGCTCGTCGAGGTCGTCGCTCTGGGCCACGCTGACCACGCCCGGCACCAGCTCGGTGAGGCCGTTGACGACCTCCTGGTACGCGGCGATGTCCGTGACCGGGTCACCGACGTCGTTGCTGGTCTGCACGCGGACCGCGGCTAGGCGGCCCAGCGAGTCGCTCAGCGTGCGGTCGACCTCGGGCGGCAGCTGCGCGAAGTCCACCGCGCCGCGCACCCTGATCACCTGCTGGTCGACGGCGGCGCGCTGGGCACGCAGCCGCGGCCGCTGGTTCGGGTCGTTGATCACCGCGGTGATCATCTCGTCGACCACCAGGTCGGCGAGCTTCAGCGACTCACCGAGCACGACCATCTGGTCGCGGATCGTGCTCAGCCTGTTCGCCTCGTCCAGTCGTGTCTCGACTCGGATCGCACCCAGTACGAGCGCGATGATGGCCGGCAGTAGGAGCACTGCCGCGACTTTCGTTCGCAGGCTCCAGTTGTCGATGCGCCATCTGGTGGAAACCCGCTTCTCCGGCTCGGGGGCCCCGCTGCCCATCTGACATCCGCCTAACTCGAGCTGCGCTGTATGCGAAAGAGGTTCGCCCTAACCGGCGTCACGAGTTGCACTTTGTTCCCGACCTGGGCGCCGGATCAGGAGACAATCGGAACCACGCTTGCGTGTCAAGGCGTCAGCCGGAAGTCTTACGGTCATGTCCGGATTGTCCTATTTTTCGGCCTCCGTTACTGCTCCATTAGTGTGATGGTCGCGTCCCCGATCGTGCAACTTGCAGACAGCCAGTAACCGAACGGAGTGCTTGTCGCGGCCCGCGGAGACGCGAGTTCTTGGCCATCTGTCCAGCAATGTAAGCGTTTCCAGAGTGGACTATCCTGACCGGAACAGGCCGATGATCGTTACTCTCCGACGCGAACCGGGAGGGCGGTGAGGCGCCAGGTGCCCGGATCCGGAGCGCGGAGCTCGGCCGGATCGACGGCCAGCGTCAGGTCGCGGACGAGGAGGGCCGACAGCGCCACCTCCGTCTGCACGCGGGCGTGCGCGGCGCCGAGGCAGAAGTGGGGGCCGTGCCCGAACCCGAGGTGGGTGGCCGCGCCTCGGGTGATGTCGAAGCGGTCCGGGTCGGGGAACGCCTCGGGATCGCGGTTGACGGCCGCGATCGCGACCGTGACCGGCTCCCCCGCCTTGACCGTCGTGCCCAGCAGGTCCACGTCCTCGGTGGCGGAGCGGGGGACGGTCAGCAGCTGGGGACCGCACCAGCGCATCAGCTCGTCCACGGCACCGGGGAGCAGGGACGGGTCGGCGCGGAGGGCGGCCAGCACGTCCGGGCGGGTCCACAGCTCCGCCACGGCGTTCGCGATCAGGTTCGCGGGGGTCTGGCCGGCCAGGACGACGTGCCAGACGAGCGTGACCAGCTCCGTGTCGGTCAGGCGGTCCTCGGCACGGACCAGGTCGGCCAGGAGGCCGGTCTCCGGGCGTGCGGCGACCGCGGACCTGGCGGACTCGATGATCCCCGGCACCGCCTCGCCGAGGCGCGGCGCATCGAACGCGGCCACGATCGCGCCCCACTCGACCCAGGCGGCCCGCTCTGCCGCCGGGATGCCGACCAGCTCGCAGATCACGTGCATCGGCAGGGGCTTCGCGAAGTCGCGCAGCAGGTCGGGCTCCGAGGGGAGCGTGGCCAGGAGCTTCTCGGCGATCGGCTCGACGCTCGGGCGGAAGTCCTGTGCGCGGCGTGCGGTGAACGCGGGAGCGGCCAACCGGCGCAGGCGCAGGTGGTCGGGGCCGTCCAGCTCGGACATGGTGTGCAGGTAGGCGTCGTAGCCCTCGGGGACGCCCGGGATGCCGACGAAGCTGCTCGACGTGATCGCGAACCGCGGGTCGGTGAGCACGGCTCGGGCATCGGCGTGCCTGGTCAGGGCCCACATGGGCATGCCGGGGATGTTCAGGCGGACCACCGGGGCGGCCTCGCGGGCTCGTCGGTAGGCGGTGAACGGATCGCGGATCACGTCCGGGTTGGTGAGGTCGACCTCGTACATGTCATCTCCAGATGTTGTGTTCATATGACGCTATCATCTGGATGCGGACAGCTGACCTCGGCGCCCCGAGTGCGCGCGAGAACGCGACTCAGGGGTGCCGAACGCGGGACTCGCGGCGGGTCAGCTGGTGGTCGTGGTCAGCCGGGCTTCGGCCATGGCGTGCTGGAGGAGGGTGACCAGGACCTGCTTGGTGGACTCCCGGTCACGCGCGTCGCAGAGCAGGATCGGGGTGAGCTCGTCCAGGTCGAGGGCCTGGCGGACCTCTTCGGTGCCGTAGCGGTAGGCGGTGTCGAAGCAGTTGACCGCCACCACGAACGGCAGGCCGCGGCGCTCGAAGTAGTCCACCGCGGCGAAACAGCTGTCCAGCCGGCGGGTGTCGGCCAGGACGACCGCGCCGATCGCGCCGCGGGCCAGCTCGTCCCACATGAACCAGAAGCGGTTCTGGCCCGGCGTGCCGAACAGGTAGAGGATCAGCTGCGGGTTGATCGTGATGCGGCCGAAGTCCAGCGCGACCGTGGTCGTGGTCTTCTGCTCGACGCCGGCCAGGTCGTCGACGCCCGCGGACGCCTCGGTGATCAGTTCCTCGGTGCGCAGCGGCGGGATCTCGCTCACCGATCCGACCATGGTGGTCTTGCCGACGCCGAAGCCGCCGGCGATCACGATCTTGGTCGCTCTGGCTTGCTGGTCAGAGCTTGCGTATGCCATCGAGAACCGCCTGGAGAACGTGTTGGCTTGGCCGCTCGTTCGCGGGCGCGACCGGCGAGCGGAAGATGATCAGTCGCTGGTTGATGAGGTCCGACAGGAGGACCTTCACCACCTGCAGCGGGAGGTCGACCTTGGCGGCCACCTCGACCACCGAGGTCGGGAACTGGCAGGCCGACATGATCCTCTCGTACTCCGGCTCCACCTCGACCTCCGTGGCCGGATGCATCGCGACGACGAGCGTGATCAGGTCGAGACCGAGGGTGTCCGACCGGGTACGGCCGCCCGTCATGGCGTACGGCCGAACCAGCGAGCCGTCGGCCTCGTCGATCCACTCCTCGTCCTTGGCTGTCATGGCACTGGTCGATCCATGAACTCCCGGGGCTTGGCGGTGAGCACCGCGCCGACCCGCTTGACCATCATGTTCATCTCGTAGGCGACCATGCCCACGTCCGCGGTCTCGTCGGCGAGCAGCGCGAGGCACGCACCGTGCCCGGCAGCGGTCACGAACAGGAACGCGTGGTCCATCTCGACCAGCGTCTGCCGGACCTGGCCGCCGCCGAAGTGCCGGCCGGTGCCCCGCGCGAGGCTCTGGAAGGCCGACGCGACCGCGGACAGGTGCTCCGCGTCACCCGTCGAGAGGTTGCTCGACCGCCCGATCAGCAGCCCGTCCGCCGAGAGCACCACGGCACGGTCGACGCCGGCAACGCGCTTGACCAGCTCGTCAAGCAGCCAGTCCAGCTCATTCACTGCGGTGTTGGCCATTGCCTGGGCTCCTCCCGTTCAAGGTCTCCTCGGACGCTTGCGCGTGCCGACCCCGACGCGATCCGGCCTGGAACGCGGCCAGGCGGCTGCGTGCCTGCTCCGGGCTGTCGTCTCGATTGTGCTCCGAGTTGGCCGCTGCCTGCGGCCACACGGGTGCGGGGTCCTCCCGCAGCTGCGGCGCCAGGTTCTGCTGGCGGCGGCGCTGGGGCAGCGGCGGCCTGCTGGCCAGCTGCGGTGCGTACTGCTGGGGCTGCTGCGCCGACTGCGGCTGCGGCACGGGCGGCTGCGGCACGGGCTGCGGACGGGTCTCGTCCTGGGGCGCCGGCTGGCCTGGAGACGGCTGCGCCGGCTCGTGGCCGTTCGAGACCTCGGGTTCCACCTGGCGCGGTTCCACCGGCCGCGCGGGCGCCGACCGTGTCGGTTCGGCCTGCTCCGGCGGGGTCTGCTGCCTGCGCTGCGGCAGGTTCGGCTTGTTCTCGCCGTCGGCGGGCAGCTGCGGGCGGAACAGGTCCTCGCCGGGGCGGGACTCCACCACGGGCAGCGGCGGCAGGCCCGGCAGGTTCACCGCGCCGGGGATCGACAGCTTGATCGTCGTGCCGGGTGCCGGCCCGGGTACCGACGTGACGGCCGGCAGGTGGTTGTCGGTCCGCTCGGCCGGAGTCTCCGGCGGGGCCTTCCGCTCGGGCCGGACGGCGTCGTCGGCCGGGGCCGGGCTGTCGGCGTCCGGGCCGAGCAGCTCGTTGCGGACCAGCACGATCGCCCTGGTGCCGCCGTACGCGGACTCCCGCAGCGAGACGCTGACGCCGTGCCGCGCCGCGAGGCGGGCGACCACGAACAGCCCGAGCCGCGGCTCGGCGGACAGCGCCATGATGCCGAAGTCCGGTGGGTTGGCGAGCATGCTGTTGAGATCGTCGACACGGTCCGCTTCGATACCGAGTCCTTGGTCCTCAATTTCGAGAACCACGCCGCGGCCGACGATGTTGCCCCTGACCTCGACCCGCGAGCCGGGCGGGGAGAACGTGGTCGCGTTGTCGATCAGCTCGGCGAGCAGGTGGACGAGGTCGCCGACGACCGGACCGATGACCTTGCGCGCCGGCAGCTTGGCGATCTTGACCCGAGCGAAGTCCTCGGTCTCGGCGGCCGCGCCGCGGGCGACCTCGGTGAGGCTCACCGGGTTGCGCCACTTCCGGCCCGGCTGCCCGCCACCGAGGATGATCAGGTTCTCGGCGTTGCGCCGCTGGCGGGTGGTCAGGTGGTCGAGCTGGAACAGCAGCTCGAGCTGCTCCGGGTCCTCCTGCTTGCGCTCGGCCTCGTCCAGCGTCTTGAGCTGGCGGTGCACGATGACCTGGCTGCGGTGGGCGATGTTGAGGAACACCTTGTTGGTGCCCTCGCGGGTCTTGGCCTCCTGCACGGCCGCCGCGATCGCGGTCTGCTGGGCCTTGTTGAACGCCTCCGCGACCTCGCCGATCTCGTCGCCGCCGTACTCACGCAGCGCGACCTCGGAGGCCTGGACGTCCGCGCCGGTCCGCACCCGCTCGACCAGCGACGGCAGCCGGTTCTCGGCCAGTTCGAGGGTCTCGGTCCGCAGTCGGACGAGCCGCTCGATGAGCCGGCGGGACAGCCGGATCGCCAGCACGAAGACGCCGGTCACCACGAGGAGCACCAGGACACCGGCGACGATCGACTCGGTGAGCGTGCCGTTGACCTTCGACAGCGCCAGCGCGTTGGTGCGGTCGTTCTGGGTCTGGAGCATGACCGTCAGCGCCTTGCTGACGTCGCCCGCGGCACCGCGCCAGAGGTCCTCGCTGATGGGGATGTTGTTGTTGCCGCCGACCAGCGTCTCCTCGACCGACATCAGCCGTAGCCAGGCCGGGCTGCCGGTGAGGGTGCGGTACTGCGCCTGCACGTCGGGCTCGGTGAGCGGGATGGTCTCGTCCAGCTCGAGGTGGTACGAGCCGACCTGACCCTGGTAGGTGCTGAAGTCGATCTTGGTGAGACCGCCGCCGACCAGCTCCGCAGCGGCGAGGGCGTCGGAGCGCTGCATGAGGTCCGCGCTCTCCAGGAGCGGCGCGACGATCATCTGCCGGTACGCGATCTCGGCGTCCGGCGCGAACTGCGCGAGGCCCTTGGCGCCCGCGACGAACTGGTCGATGATGTCGTTGTAGAGGCCGAAGGCCTCGCTGACCGGCACCTGGCCGCTGTCGACGCGGGCCCGCATCGCGGGCAGCTCACCCATCAGCTTCTTGAACTGGCTGACCGCCCGGTCCACCTCGACCGGGGCCACGTCGGCGAGCTCGGTCAGCCCGTCCTGGGCCTGCTTGGAGACCGAGTTGGTCGCCTCGCGCTGCTTGATGAGGTCGGCCTGGAACGTGCCGTAGCTGGCCAGCCTGCGCAGCGTCAGGCGCCGCTCCTCCTGCAGCGAGATGATCAGCGGCAGCGCCTGGTCCTGCGCGGAGCTCGCGATCTGGTAATAATTCTTGGTCTTCGCGGCGTCGAAGATCAGAAATCCCGCGCCGAGGACACCGGCGATCAAGAAAACGATACTCGGCACCAGTGCCAGTGTCAGCACACGGGTACGAATAGATAGCGCCCGGCGCCGCCGGATGGACGTGATCTTCACCGCGGTCCGCTTTCCTTCCGGCGTTCCCACTGGTTGACGTCAGGGAGCACTTGCGGTCCCGGACCCGACCGGGAACGGTAAACACCCCCGGTCGGTGAGTCAAATATTTCCGGTGACGCTTCTTACCAGTATGCAGTTGCCATCGGGAAAACTGGTAACCGGACAGACCAGCGAACAGTGCGTAACGGCCGTTTTGACATGCCGAACGGCTCATTTGGTCGCCTTCCGCACCTGATCGGTCACGGTGCGGATTGGTCTGGACCTATCGGAACATCCGGCGCCAGGCGAGTGGCTCGCCATGGCGACCCGCGTCACACACGACCGGTTCGAAACGCTCCGTGAACGCGTAGGCACCCTGCGTATCGCACGGCTCACCGATGCGGACGAACTGGTTCCCGCCGGGGCTCGGTGGCGGCGGGTCCTCGGTCGGGACCGTGGGCTGGGTCACCGGTGGGGGCACGATCTCGGTCGTCTGCGAGTGGACCGGCGGCGCGACGATGGCGCCGATGGGTGGCGTCGACGTCGTGGCGGTGGCCGGCGGCGTGGCGGACGGGTCGTGGCTGGTCGGGATCTTGGGCACGGTGGGCGAGTTGGTCGCCGCCTCGTCCCCGCCGGAGGTGGCGAGCACGATGATGAACCCGACGAGCGCGATGGCCACGGCGATCGTGGCGGCCCTGAGGATGAGGACGACCCTGTCGCGGCCGGGCCGGCGCTCCTCCTCCGGCTCGTCCGTGAACTGCTCGAACAGCTCGGTGGCCGCGTCCTGCTCGGGGTCCGGCACCGGGTGCGGGTCGGGGTCCGCCTCGGGCCACTCGGGCTCCGGTTCCGGTCTGGCGTGCTTCCCCATGCGTGCGGTCTTCGCGAAGGGGCCGCCCCTGGGCTCCTCGAACGATAGCCGCGGCATTGATCATCCCCGTGCGTCCACTCGCGGGCAGGTCGCGGTTCAGGGTAACCGTTGTGTCAACTCGACGCATTTCATGCCGGCGACGCGAGTGCGCAATTCCCGACCATTGTTCGCGACACGACAACGCATTCGAGGAGCGGTCATGACGGGCATCGACCGGCGACCCGCGCAGTGCCTCCGCCGCTCGGTGCTACCCGAGCCGCACCCGCGTGAGCTGCGAGAATGGCGTCCAGGATCCTTCACCGTGGCCCCCACCGGGGCACGCTCCCGGGAGTCGCCGGCCGGGAATTCCGGCGGCGACTCCACTGTTTTCCGCGCGTTTTCCGCGAGGGAGTTCGTGGGCTCAGGAGACATCGCGTTCGACTCGCGGCATCCGCGCCCACGCGTTCGTCCAGCGGTAGGACACCGGCCCCTCAGGCCGGGGCACGGGTTCGATCCAGCGCGCGTCACCCATCCGGATGACCCGGCGGATGTGGCACCATCGGGCCGTGACCAGCACATCCGCCGGAACGGCGCGTCTGAGTGACCTCGTGCGCCTGCGCCGCGTCCGTGACCGGATCGACCGGGAGTACGCCAAGCCGCTGAACGTCGAGGCGCTCGCCCGGGACGCGCACATGTCGGCCGGGCACCTCAGCCGTGAGTTCCGTCGTGTCTACGGAGAGTCACCGTACTCGTACCTGATGACCCGGCGCGTCGAGCGGGCGATGGCGTTGCTGCGCCAGGGCGACCTCAGCGTCACCGAGGTCTGCTTCGCGGTGGGCTGCTCGTCGCTGGGCACCTTCAGCACCCGCTTCACCGAGCTGGTGGGGATGCCACCGAGCACCTACCGGCAGCAGGAGGCGCAGGCGACGGCGGGGATGCCGCCGTGCGTCGCGAAACAGGTGACCAGACCGGTCAGGAATCGAGAAGCACGGCCCTCGGCGCGCACATAGTGTCACCGCCATGGACATCACCATTCACTCCTCCTTCCTCCCCCAGGACGACCCGGAGGCCGCCGTGGCCTTCTACCGCGACGCCCTCGGCTTCGAGGTCCGCAACGACGTCGAGTACAACGGCCTGCACTGGATCACGGTCGGTCCCCCCAACCAGCCCGACACGGCCATCGTCCTGACCCCGCCGACGGTC
>NZ_JBJMIE010000194.1:0-3179 GCF_045807065.1 Actinophytocola sp.
GACGTGACCACAGCACTGATCTACCTGGTCGTCATGATGCTCGTGGCGGCCGTGGTCTTCCTGCTGTCCTCGGTCGTGTTCGGGCGGGGCGAGGAGCTGCCGGCGCTGCCGCCGGGCGCCTCGCCCACGCGCCTGCCCTCGGCCGGGATCACGGCGGAAGACGTGCGCAACGTCCGGTTCCAGCTGGTCGTGCGCGGCTACAAGATGTCCGAGGTCGACTGGGTCCTGCGCCGGATAAGCGGGGAGCTGGAGGACTTGCGGGCCGAGGTGGACGAGTTACGCGAGCGCCTGGCCTCGGTGCCCTCGTCCGAGCAGAAATGACGGCCGCGCTGCCCGGTGCGGACGGCGTGCCCCGCTGCCCGTGGGGCAACTCGACGGAGGACTACGCCGCCTACCACGACGAGGAGTGGGGCGTCCCCGTGCATGGCGAGTCCGCGCTGTACGAGCGGCTGTCGCTGGAGGCGTTCCAGTCGGGCCTGTCGTGGCTGACGATCCTGCGCAAGCGCGAGGCGTTCCGCCGCGCGTTCGCCGCCTTCGAGCCGAAGAAGGTGGCCGAGTACGACGAGACCGACGTCGAGCGCCTGATGAACGACGTCTCGATCATCCGCAACAGGGCCAAGATCGAGGCGACGATCCGCAACGCCCACGCGATCGCCGAGCTGGACGTGCCACTGGACGACCTGCTGTGGTCCTTCGCCCCGAACACGCCGAAGCGGAAGCACCCGAAGCTGACCTCGGAGATCCCCGCCATCACCCCGGAGTCGAAGGCGATGGCCAAGGAGCTGAAGAAGCGCGGCTTCGCGTTCGTCGGCCCGACGACGGCCTACGCCATGATGCAGGCGACGGGCATGGTGGACGACCACCTGGCCAGCTGCTGGCGCGCGAACCCATGACTACGATCGGCCCGCATGACGGCCGATGATCAGCTCGAACAGGTGCACCTGCTGCGGCGGCAGGGACACACGCCGAAGCAGATCGCCCGCAGCCTGGGCATCAAGCCGGCAGAGGCGTCGCGCCTGGTCCGCGCCGCGGCGGCGCGAGCCGAGGTGGCCGCGCCCGCGCTCGTCGGCTGCTGGATCAGCCCGACGTGGAGTACCGGACTGGGCCTCGGTGACCACCCGGACTGGCCCGTGCACGGCGACACGACGGCCGACACGGTCGGCACGGACGGCCTGGTGGCGGTGCTCGTGGCCCGCAGGCACCGGCACGACAAGGTCTCGGTCTGCGGTTACCTCGCCGACGTCTACTGCCTCGGTGTGAAGAACGCCCTCGGTCCGATGGTCATGGACGAGCTGGACCTGCGGAGCTTCCGCGGCGAGTTCTTCGCCGGCTACCACGGCGAGCCCCTCGATGCGCCCATCGAACTGGCTCGCGAGATCGTGTTCGGCTCCCTCGCTTTCGCGCGGGGGCTGGGTTTCGAGCCGCACCCCGACTTCGCGGCCGCCGAGGAGCACCTCGGCGAATGGACCGGGCCGAGCACCATCACGTTCGGCAGGGACGGCAGGCCGCTGTACGTCGCCGGACCGGGCGACAACCCCGGGTCGGTCATCCGCAGGCTGGAAAGCGCGGTGGGCGAGGGCAACTACGACTACGTCGCGGTTCCCGTCTAGCACAGCCCGCGCCGGCCGCCGACGCGGTGAAGGACGCCTGGCTCACGCAAGCCGTGACGAAGGACGTCCTCCTCGCGCCGGGGCCGACGAAGCACCAGCGGGCCGGCGGCGCCGCCGGCCCCGTTTTCCGCACCTGATCGAGTTCTGGCTGATCACGAGCTTGAGCCGGAGCAGCGTCCCGATCCATGCTCGAGTTCTGGCTGACCACAAGCTTGGAGCCGGAGCAGCGTCCCGATCATCACCGCAGGTCGGCGGTCCATGTGCGGAACACCCGGCTAGCGGGCCAGCGGGGTCGCCTTCTGGGTCGCGGCGGCCAGTTGCCGGAACTCCGACTCGGGAGCGCTGCCGGTGATCAGCACCACGGCACCGTCCAGCTCTGCGACCCACGCCGGCTCGTCGCGCCGGCTCGGGTAGGTGGTCCAGGTCACGCCGTCCACCTCGACCGAGCCGTCGGCGGCCGGAGTCCTGGCCTGCCCGGTCTCCTTGACGAGCACGTCCGCCGCCGCCGCGCCGGACTGGGAGAGCTGCAGGTACTTGCCCGACGCGGTCAACCAGCCGACCCGCACGACCACCTCGCCGGCACCCACGGGGGACGTGCTGGTCGAGTTCGCCCGCCAGCCCTTCGGCACGGCGGGCTCCCGCACGGGGAACGGCACCGAGCCGGCCGCCCGGGTCAGCGCCGCGGACGCGTCGGCCGACGGCACCGACGCCTGGTCCACCGAGGGCCGGCCGGGGCTGAACGAGCAACCGCCGAACCATGCCAGCACCACGCCGATGATCAGCAGGAGCACGACGACGGCGCCGACCATGTCGCGCATCCGCAGTCCGGCCCGTCCGGGGTGTCCGCCTTCAGCCACGTCACCCATGGTCCCAAACCCGCAGAGACGACCCTCACGCCGCTCACGTAACCACCGGCATCCCGAAATCTGGGAGGATCTGACTGTCCGTTGGCAGGCGCGGAGGAGGCGGCGATGACCACGACCCAGACCACCGGCCAGGACCGGCGGCCGGAGGAGCCGGACCGCAACCTCGCGCTGGAGCTGGTCCGGGTCACCGAGGCCGCCGCCATGGCCGCGGGCCGCTGGGTCGGCCGCGGCGACAAGAACGGCGGCGACGGCGCGGCGGTCGACGCGATGCGCAAGCTGATCGGCACCGTCTCGATGCGCGGCGTCGTGGTCATCGGCGAGGGCGAGAAGGACCAGGCGCCGATGCTGTACAACGGCGAGCACGTCGGCAACGGCGAGGGCCCGGAGTGCGACGTTGCCGTCGACCCGATCGACGGCACCACCCTGATGGCCAAGGGCATGCCGAACGCGATCGCGGTCCTCGCGGCCACCGAGCGCGGCGCCATGTTCGACCCGTCGGCCGTGTTCTACATGGAGAAGCTGGCCGTCGGCCCGGAGGCGGCCGACGTCATCGACATCACCGCGCCCGTCGCCGAGAACATCCGTCGCGTGGCGAAGGCCAAGCAGACGGACGTGTCCGACGTGACGGTCTGCATCCTCGACCGCGCCCGGCACGCGGACCTGGTGAAGGCGACCCGCCAGGCTGGCGCCCGCATCCACTTCA
>NZ_JBJMIE010000195.1:0-4889 GCF_045807065.1 Actinophytocola sp.
CGCTTCGCCAGCGAGCGGCGGACGGCCTCGCCGGGCGCGCCCGCGGGGAGCAGCACCACACCGGGCTTCGTGCAGAACTGCCCGACGCCGAGCGTGAAGGAGGCGGCCAGCCCCGCCGCGATGTCCTCCCCGCGTGCCGCCGCCGCGGGGCACACGACGAGCGTGTTGAGCGCGCCGAGCTCGCCGTAGAAGGGGATCGGCGACGGCCGGGACGAGGCGACGTCGAACAACGTCCGCCCGGCGCCGAGGGAGCCGGTGAACGCGACTGCGGTCGTGCGTGGTGACCGCACCAGCCGCGCGCCCGCCTCGAAGCCGCTGACCAGGGCGAACAGTCCCGCCGGCGCGCCTGCCTCCCGCAGTGCCGCGAGCGCCAGCGCGCCGAGGCGGGCACTCAGGACCGGGTGCGCCGGATGGGCCTTCACGACCACCGGGCAGCCTGACGCGAGCGCGGACGCCGTGTCGGTGCCGAGAACGCTGAACAGGAACGGGAAGTTGCTCGCGCCGAACACCGCGACCGGGCCGAGCGGCACCCGCACGCGGGCCAGGCGGGGCAGACCGGCGTCGACCGTGGCGTCCAGGTAGGACCCCTCGACGGCGACGTCGGCGTAGTACCGCAGCTGGACGGAGGTGCGGCCGATCTCCATGCGCAGCCGCTCCTCGCCGAGCCCGGTCTCCCGGTCGGCGACCGCGACCAGCTCGTCGACGGCGGCGGGCACCTCGATCGCGTCCGCGACCGCGTACAGCCAGCGCTTCCGTTCCGCCGGCGGCGTCGCCGCGACCACCGGTGCCGCGGCGGCGGCCGCCGCGAGCCCCGCGTCCACTTCGGACGCTGAGCTGGTCGGGACCTCCTCGACCGCGCCGCCCGTGCGTGCGTCGTAGCTGATGTCGGTCATGCGGTCTCCTTAGCGGACAAGGACTGCCACGTGTCCGGGGTCACCCGGCATGGACCGCCCTCGTGCACGTCCATGCGGCACTCGACGACGTCCAGGGTGATGGTGGCGAGGCTTTCCCAGCGGGTGTGCGGTGGTAGCGACGGGTCGGCGTGGGCGCACAACGGCGCGCCGTCCTCGCGGTGGTACCGGAGCGCGGCGGCCCGCGCGTCCCTGCCCGGTGACCGCAGCGCGCCCGCGCGGGAACCGAGCACGGCGAGGCGTTCGATGGTAGTGGACTCCTCCGGGAGCGTGCGCTCCCCCGGTGCCAGCGCGGGGTCGAGGAAGTGGTTGGTGTGCAACAGGGTGGTGCCGGTCAGCTCGGCGACACCGGCGGGGCTCAGCTCGAGGCAGCGCGCCTCGTCGCGGGTCACGACCGTCAGCACCGACGACGCGGACAGCCGGGCCGACCGCGCCAGCGCCACCGCCTCGTCCACAGTAGACGCTTCGTCGAGGATCCGGCGGGCCACCACGTGGACCGGCACGCCGATGTCCGCGTGGTCGCTGCCGTGCCGCAGCACGTTGAAGTGCACGCCGAGGCCCGAGGAGTTGACCCCGATCTTGCCGACGATGCCGAACTCGGTGAACGTGCACACCGCGCGGCCCGGCCCCACCCCGATGGCACGCAGCAGCATCACGTGCCGAAAGGTGTCGTGCCAGTCCCAGGTCTGCACGGTGCGTGGTGCGACACCGTCGAGCACGACGGACGTCGAACACTCGCCCTCGCCGGTGGCGCCGACGGCGGCGAGGATCTCGGTGCGCCCGTTCAACGCACCCAGCTGCCACTCCTCGAGCCCGGCACCGGCCGCCACCCCCACCATCTCCTCGGCGAGGGCGGGCGCCCACGCCCGGGTCTCGGCGATGGCCCGCTCGCCCCACCCGCGGGCCTGTTCCGCGCCGACGCCGTGCGCGGCGAACAGTGCGGTGTACGACGTGAGGGCACGCTCGATGCGCGGCCGCCAGATGGCGCCCAGCGCGAGCCCCTGCTCGGCGGGCGACGGCTCCCGTGAGGTGTGGACCGGGATCATGCCACGCTCGACAGCACCGCGTCCCACGCCACCTCGGAGGCGAGCGCGCCGAGGCCGGCGGCCGTGCCGGTCAGCTCGACCTCGTCGGTGGTGAGCGCGAACAGCGTGTCGCCGTCCAGCTCGGTGTGGAACGGCTGGATCGCGCGGTGCATCGAGCTGTGCACCTGGGTGGCGAACTGCCGCAGCGCGACGTCGGTGAGCCGGACGTTGGTCACGACCACGGTGAGCGTCGTGTTGCCTGCGACCGTGCGGGCCGGGACGGCGCCGGTGGTGAAGCTGTCGGCGTAGTCGATGGCAGGCGTCCTGCGCTCGCCGGTGTCGCGGTGGTAGTTGCCCCGCACCACCGTGCCGTCGCGGTCGACGACCACGCCGACCGCGTTCACCACGGTGACCACGAGCACCTTCGCGTCGCCGAACGCGCCGAACGCCGCGCCCTGCCCGGCGAACTCGGCCCGGTCGTAGTCGATCTTGCCGACGGACGTGGCGCGGCCTGCCCCGCACTGCCCGACCGGGACCCGCCCCGCCAGCGAGTTCTCCAGTGCCGCCCTACCGAGCGCGGCGTCGGGTGCGATCGCCGTCGCCCTGGTGGAGAAGTCGTAGACCACGGCGCCGGACACGTGCGCGAGCGCGGCCCAGTGGGTGCGGTTCTCCGCGCGGTGCAACAGTTCCGTGCTCACCCCGGCGGCCGCCTCCAGCCCGTACACCGAGCCGCCGGCGAGCACGACGGCGTGGTGGAACTGGTAGCCGCCGGACAGCCCGACGGCGCCACCCCGCGCGTCGACCGCGGTGCGGGCGCCCTTCGGCACGTAGATCACCGTGCAGCCGGTGGGCCCCTCGCCGTACTCGGCGGTGCCGGCGTAGATCCCCGGCAGGTCGAACTCGACGACTCCTCGGCCGGGGCTGGGCTGCGGGACCAGCGGCACGTCGTGGTTGGTGAGCGCGCCGGGCAGGAACTCCGACCTCCTGGCCAACCTTGGCTCAGTCACATGGCCTCCTCTGTCTGCACGATCTGGCCGTGCCGCATCACGACCGTGCGGTCGGCTGTGTACTTCACCGCCGCGAGGTCGTGGCTGATGAACAGGGCGGCGAACGGGATCTCCGCGCGCAGGTCCTTGACGAGGTTGAGGATCTGCGCCTGCACGGAGACGTCCAGCGCGCTCACGGCCTCGTCGAACACGACGAACGGCGGCCGGGTGATCAGCGCCCGCGCGATCGAGACCCGCTGCCGCTGCCCGCCGGACAGCTCGTGCGGGTACCGGCGCGCGAACGACGCCTCGAGGCCGACCTGGTCGAGGCTCTCCTCGGCGCGACGGGCGAGCTCCGCCCTCGGCGTGCCACCGAGCACCGCGAGGGGTTCCGCGACGCACTGACCGACCCGCATCCTCGGGTTGAGCGACCACTGTGGATGCTGGAGCACGGCCTGCATCCGGCCGGCCAGATCCCTGCGCCGCTTGGGAAACGGGCGACCCTCGAACCGAACCGTGCCGCTCGTCGGTGCCCGCAGGCCGAGCGCGACCATGCTGGTGGTGGTCTTGCCGGAGCCGGACTCCCCCACCAGGCCGAGGATCTCGCCGTCGGCCAGCTGGAGCGACACGTCCCGCATCGCGTCCACCCGGCGGCGCCGCCACGGCGGTCCCGAGGTGAAGGTGACGGTCACCTCGTCCAGTTCCAGGATCATCGGCCCGCCCCCACCGGTGCGCGGTGGCACAGCACGTCCCGGTCGCGCAGGCGGACGAGCGGCGGCCGGGACGTGCCGCACGACCCGACGGCCTCGGGACAGCGCGGTGCGAACGCGCACCCCTTCGCCGGGCCGGTCAGCACCGGTGGCTGGCCGGGGATCGACGCGAGCCGCTCCCCCTCCTCGACGGCGCCGGGGACCGCACGCACCAGCGCGGCGGTGTACGGGTGCTGCGGCGCACGCAGCACGTCGGCCGCCGCGCCCGACTCCACCACCCGCCCGCCGTACATCACCGCGACGCGGGAACACCGCCTGCCGACCGCCGGCAGGTCGTGGCTCAGCCACAGGATCGTGGTCCCCGTCTCGGCGGCCAGCGAGAAGATCACGTCGAGGACGTCATCGCGGATCTGGGCGTCCAGCGCCGCGGTCGGCTCGTCGGCGACGAGGATCCCCGGCTCCCGCGCCATGGCCATGGCGATCGCGACCCGCTGCGCCATCCCGCCGGACAGCTGGTGCGGGTAGGACCTGGCCACCCGCGCGGGGTCGGTGAGCCGTACCCGCTCGAGGTGCGCCAGCACGTCACCGCGACCCCGGAGCACGAGCGCCACCTGCCTGCCCACCCGCATGGTCGGGTCGAGCGAGCCGATCGGTTCCTGGAAGACGAAGCCGAGCCGGTCGCGCCGCAGCTCCCGCAGCTCGGTGGGCCGCAGACGGTGCACGTCCGCCCCGTCGACGCGCACCGCCCCATCGGCGATCGTCGCGGGCGGTGGCAGCAGGCCACCGACCGCCGAGCCGAGCGTCGACTTGCCCGACCCGCTCTCGCCGACGATCCCCACTGTCTCCCCGGCCGAGACAGTGAGGGTGGCGCCGTCGAGTGCCCGCACCCCGTTGTCGTAGTCGACCTCCAAGCCGTCGACCTCCAGCACGTGTGTCATGTCAGCGACCGGGCCTTCCTCGGTTCCAGGCTGTCGCGCAGGCCGTCGCCGAACACGTTGATCGCGAGGATCGCCACGACGAGCACGGCTCCTGGCGAGATGACCAGCCACGGCGCGGTGAGCAGGTAGGCACTGCCCTGCTGGATCAGGGCGCCGAGCGAGGACTGCGGCGGCTGCACGCCGAAGCCGAGGAAGCTCAGCCCGCCCTCGACGAGGATGCCCATCGACAGCGCGTAGGTGCCCTGGACGGCGACGGTGCCGGAGTCGTTCGGCAGCACGTGCCGCAGCAGGATCCTCGGCCACCTGGCGCCGCTGATGA
>NZ_JBJMIE010000196.1:0-18123 GCF_045807065.1 Actinophytocola sp.
ACACTCATTCCCAACACCACCAACTTCAGAACAACGGACGAGCTCCCAGAGGAGGAGCCCCGGCGCCCCGGGGGCATCGCGGCGCCGGGGCCAGGTCCCGACCTGACCGGGCGCGGTCGGCAGGTCGGGTAGCTGTTGAGGTGTTCGGCTGGTGCGCGGCTGGAGCGTTGAGACCAGTGGGTTAGACCGGTTGGCCCACGTCAAACGTCGAGCAGGTCGATTGTGGACAGACGTGTCCGCTGTCGCGTGCCCGTTCAGTCGGGCGAGGAGGCCGGCAGACCGGCGGCGCGGCCGGCGCCGTCGACGGCGAGGCTGCGCGAGGTGAAACCGGCGTCGGCCGGGTGCAGGATGGCCTGCGCGGGCAGCACGCCATGAGTGCCGCGAGCGCCGCCGGTGTTGTCGTGTGCGGTGGATACCGTGGTGCCGGAGCTGCCCGGCGCGGAAGGCGTCTTGACCGGGTCCGGTTCGGGGCTGCCTCTGCCCGCGTGCTCGGTGTCGGGACCGCCGGTGCCCGCGGTGGTGGCAGGAGGTGCGGCCGGCGTGGCGGGCACCGTGCCGGCCGGCGTCCGCGCGGGTGCTGGTGGCTTCGGCGGTGCGACCGGGATCGGGGCGACCGGGGCCGGCGTGGCGGGCACCGCGACAGCCGGTGCGACCACGATCTCGACGGCACGCGCCGGCGCGGCGTCGTTGCGGTCGGTGCTGGCACTGCCCGACGCCGAGCCGGGCAGTATCGACTGGAAGTCGTCGACGGGGTTCTGCGGCTGTTCCGGGATGGGCGGCAGCATGTCGAAGGGCGTGTGGACCAGCGCCTCGGTGACGCCGGGGACCCGGTCCGTCATGCCGCCGACCATGTCGGTCATGCCGCCGACCACGTCGGTCACCCCGCCGACCAGGTCGTCGAGCAACCCGCTCGGCCGGTACGCCTGGGTGCCGTCATCGGAAAGCTCGTCCGCGCTCGCGGCCCCGGCGAACACGGCGCTGAGCAGCCAGCCGGCCACGGCGACCGCGGCGACGAGCAGCGCGCGGCGCAGCAGGCGGGAAGGCTCCACCGCGACCACCACCGTTCGTCAACGCCGAATCAGTCGACACGAACGCTCCGCGCCGACATGCACGTGCACACTATCCAGCACACCACCGACAATGGCACCTTAGCGGCGGGGATTCCACCCGGAAAGACGGCAAAAGCGCACCGTATCGGCCATACGGGCCAATGTTGATCACCGCTCGTAACGCATTCCGGAGGGCATCGGCGGTCCTACCCAATTCGGGCGTCCGGCGGGTCCGATCGCGGCCGCCGGCCGTCACACCCGCATGCTGACGACCGAGCTGATCACCCGCGCCAGCACCGGCGACGAGGCGGCCTGGCAGGAGCTGGTGCACCGACACGCGGCCATCGTCTGGGCCGTGACGAGGGCGCACCGGCTGCGCGGCGCCGACGCGGCCGACGTGTCCCAGCACACGTGGGCGGCCCTGGCCGAGCACCTCCCCAGGCTGCGCAGACCGGACCGGCTGCCGGCCTGGCTGGCGACGACCACACGCCGCGAGTGCCTACGCGTCAAACTCCAGGGCCGCCGAGAGGTGCCCACCGAGGTTCTGGAGATCCCGGCCGCCGACATCTGCCGGACGCACGAGGAAGAACTGCTGTGGACGGCATTCGGGCGGTTGTCCCTGCGCTGCCGAAACCTGCTCAGCCTGCTCGCGCACGCCCCCGACCTGACGTACGTGCAGGTCAGCAGGGCCCTCGGGCTGAAGGTCACCAGCCTCGGCCGCACCAGGGCCCGCTGCCTGGACCAACTACGCCACAAGCTGGCGCTCCTGGAAGGCGACACCGAATGAGGTACATCGCGGCCGACCTACGACTACTGAACGCACTGGCCACCCTGCTGCGCCGCGCCGACCCGGTCCCGCCGACCGTCCTCGCGGACGCCCTGGCCGCCGGCCTGCGCCTGACCGGCCGCGAACCCCGCCTCCCGACCCCGACGCTGGACGCGGCCTGGCTCATCCCCGGCTAGGCCGGTATTCGGCACATGGGCCGCTGACCTGCGGCGATGATCGGGATGCTGCTCCGGCTCAAGCTCGTGATCAGCCAAAACTCGATCAGGTGCCGGAAACGGGCTAGGTCAGCTTGTGCAGCCGCTCGATGGCCTCGTCGAGCACCTCGTCCTTCTTGCAGAACGCGAACCGCACGATGTGCCGCCACCGGTCCGGGTTGTCCGTGAACACCTGGACCGGCACCGCGGCCACCCCGATCCGCTCCGGCAGCTGCCAGCACAGCTCGGCGCCGTCGGCGAATCCGAGGGGCCGCACGTCCGCGCACACGAAGTACGTCCCGTAGCTCCGCCGCACCCCGAACCCCGCCTCGGCGAGCCCCGCCGACAGCCGGTCCCGCTTCACCGCGAGGTCGGCGCCGAGCCGGGAGACCCACGCGGACTCGTGCGCCAGCGCGTAGGCCACCGCCGGCTGGAACGGCGCGCCACCCACGACCGTCAGGAACTGCTTCGCCGCGCGCACGGCCGCCACCAGCGGCGCGGGCGCGCACACCCAGCCGATCTTCCAGCCGGTGCAGTTGAACATCTTCCCGGCACTGGAGATCGTGACCGTCCGCTCGGCCATCGCCGGGAACGTGCACAACGGGATGTGGGGCACCCCGTCGTAGGTTATCGACTCGTACACCTCGTCGGTGATGGCGATGAGGTCGTGCTCGACGCACAGCGCGGCGATGCCCGCCAGCTCCTCGCGCGTGAACACGGTGCCGGTCGGGTTGTGCGGCGAGTTCACGAGGATGGCCCGCGTCTTCGGGGTGATCGCCGCGCGCACCGCGTCCAGGTCGACCGAGAACCGCTCGCCGTCCACCAGCGAGACGACCTTCCTGGTGGCCCCGGCCAGCGCCACCGAGGCCGCGTACGAGTCGTAGTACGGCTCGAACAGGATCACCTCGTCACCGGCGTCGACCAGCGCGAGCAGGGCGGACGCGATGGCCTCGGTCGCCCCGACGGTCACCAGCACCTCGGTGTCCGGGTCGAACTGGACGCCGTAGGCCGCCCGCTGCGCCGCGATGGCCGCGCGCAGCTCCGGGCGGCCCGGCCCGGGCGGGTACTGGTTCACGCCGTCCGCGATCGCCCGTTGCGCCGCCTCGAGCATGCCGGCGGGGCCGTCCGTGTCCGGAAAGCCCTGACCGAGGTTCACCGCCCCGGTCCTGGTCGCGAGCGCGGTCATCTCCGCGAAGATCGTCGACGTGAACGGGGTCAGGCGGGGCACGAGCACAGGACGACGCACGGTTCGTCATCCTCACGGACAATGGTGTCGTGCGGCAAATGAGTGAGGTCGGTGCTCCCATCCCCCGGGAGGCGGAGAAGAAGCGCGCCCTGCGCAGGATGAAGCTGGTGGCCCTGTCGTTCCTGGTCGGGGCCGCCGTGGTCTTCGTGGTCATGTCCCTGTGGCCGGGTGAGCCGGTGTGGACCGGCTACGTGCGGGCCGCGGCCGAGGCGGGCATGGTCGGCGCGCTCGCCGACTGGTTCGCCGTCACCGCGCTGTTCCGACATCCGCTCGGCCTCCCGATCCCGCACACCGCGATCATCCCCACCCGCAAGGACGCCATCGGCGACAGCCTCGGCGAGTTCGTCGGCGCCAACTTCCTGTCCGAGCAGGTCGTGCGCGAGCGGCTGCGGCGGGTCGGCGTCGCGTCCCGGCTCGGTGGCTGGGTCGCCGAGCCGGCGAACGCCGAACGGGTGACCGCCGAACTGGCGACGGTGATCCGCGGCGTGGTCGCCGTGCTCCGGGACGAGGACGTCCAGGAGGTCATGGAGCAGGCGGTGGTCAAGCGCGTGGTGGCGGTGCCGTGGGGGCCACCGCTGGGCAAGCTGATGGCCGGCGTGTTCGAGGACGGGACGCACCACAAGCTCGTCGACCTCATGTGCGACCGCGCCTACGAGTGGGTGAAGGACAACCACTCGGCCGTGCTCCGCGTCGTGTCGGACCGCGCGCCCACCTGGTCGCCCAGGTTCGTCGACGCGATGGTCGCGGACAAGGTGTACGGCGAGGTGCTGTCGTTCACGTGGAACGTCAAGACGGACGCGGACCACCCGATGCGCCTCGCCATCGACAAGTTCCTGGCCGAGTTCGCGTCCGACATGCAGACCGACCCGGCGACGATGGAGCGCGCCGAGGTCGTGAAGCACCAGGTCCTTGAGCACCCCGCGGTGCAGAACGTGATCGGCTCGACCTGGTCGACAGCCAAGCGGCTGCTGCTGGACGCGGCCGAGGACCCGTCCAGCGAGCTGCGCAAACGCGTCCGCGAGGGCCTCATCACGCTGGGCCGGCGGCTCAGCGACGACGACGCGCTGCGGGAGAAGGTGGACAGCTGGCTCGAGGGCGCGGCCGCGTACGTCGTGCTCAACTACCGCGACGAGATCACCACGCTGATCACCGACACCGTGCAGCGCTGGGACGCCGAGGAGACGTCCCGCAAGATCGAGCTGCAGGTGGGCCGCGACCTGCAGTTCATCCGGATCAACGGCACGGTCGTCGGCTCGCTGGCCGGCCTACTGATCTACACGGTCGCGCAGCTGGTCCTCTGAGCGGCGCCGCCACGTCCGCGCCTTCTCCCGGTTGCCGCACACCTGCATGGAGCACCAGGTGCGGGAGTGGTTGCGGGAGTGGTCGTAGAAGGCCCAGCGGCAGTCGTCGGCCGGGCAGATCTTCACGCGCTTCCACTCGCCCCGGACGGCGAGCCGCGCGGCCGCCGCGAGCACCGCGCCGGTGACGTCGGTCGCGACCAGCCGCGGCGTGTCGCCGGCCAGCTCGACGGTCACGGTCGCCGAGGCGGCGGTGGGCGCCACCGGGTCCCCGACCGCGGCCCGCAGCGCGGTGCGCACGGCCCGGGCGTCCGGGCCGTCGGCCAGCTCGCGTGTGGCCAGCCACGCCTCCCAGGTCCCGGGGTCGTCGAGGACATCGGTGCGTGCGTCGTGGTCGACGGTGTTGAGGAAGTCGACCACCAGGTCCGCGTCGCTCACGTGACCACTGTAGGCCCAACGCTGGTTTTCACCAGGCCCAGGCCCTATTCACGAGGTGTATAGAACGCACGTATACCTCATGTGTATAGTCGTCGCCATGTCAATCGGGCACACCCTGCTGGGCCTCCTGGAGCGCGGGCCGCGACACGGCTACGACCTCAAACGGGAGTACGACGAGCACTTCGGGCAGGACCGGCCGCTGCACTACGGCCAGGTCTACGCCACGCTGTCGCGCCTGCTGAAGAACGGCCTCGTCGAGGAGATGGGCGTCGAGCAGGGCGGCGGTCCGGACCGCAAGCGGTACGCGGTCACCGCCGAGGGTGTGACCGACGTCGAGAAGTGGCTCGGCACGCCGGAGAAGCCCGAGCTGTACATGCAGAGCACGCTGTACACCAAGGTCATCATCGCGTTGATGTCCGAACGTGACGCCGAGGACGTGCTCGACACGCAGCGCCACGCGCACCTGCGTGCCATGCGTGAGCTGACGGCACGCAAGTCCACCGGCGACCTGGCCGACCAGCTGATCTGCGACCACGCGCTGTTCCACCTCGAGGCCGACCTGCGCTGGCTGGAGCTGACCGCCGCGCGCCTGACGGAGTTACGCAAGCGGGTCACCGCCTGATCGCCCCATCCGAACCTCCGCGAGGAACAACCATGACTTCCCCCTGCGCCAAGCACACCTGGCGGCCGGCATGACCGCGCCGCTGCTGGTCGCCACCGACCTCGTCAAGTCCTTCGGGCCCACCACCGCGCTCGACGGCGCGTCGATGTCCGTCCGTCCCGGCGAGGTCGTCGCCGTGATGGGTCCCTCCGGGTCCGGCAAGTCGACGCTGCTGCACTGCCTGGCCGGCATCATCCAGCCGGACGCCGGCTCGGTCACCTACGCCGGCCGCGAGCTGTCCACCATGGCGGACGGGCCACGCAGTGCGTTGCGCCGCACCGACTTCGGCTTCGTCTTCCAGTTCGGCCAACTCGTCCCGGAGCTGACCTGCCTCGAGAACGTCGCCCTGCCGCTGCGTCTCGACGGGCTGCGCAGGCGCGCGGCCGAGGCCAGGGCACGCGAGTGGCTCGACCGCCTGGAGGTCGCCGACGTCGCGGACAAGCGCCCCGGCGAGGCGTCCGGCGGCCAGGGCCAGCGGGTGGCGGTCGCCCGCGCGCTGGTCACCAGTCCGAAGGCGGTGTTCGCCGACGAGCCGACCGGCGCGCTGGACTCGCTGAACGGCGAGCACGTCATGCGCCTGCTCACCGGCGCCGCGAAGGACACCGGCGCCGCCGTGGTCCTGGTGACGCACGAGGCACGGGTCGCCGCCTACTCCGACCGCGAGGTCATCGTGCGCGACGGCCACACGAGGCAGGTCGAGTTCGCGTGAACACGGCGGTCCGAGGGTGGGTGAGTGATCTCGCCGTGGGGGTCCGGCTGGCAGTCGGGGGTGGCCGGACCTCCGCGGCGAGGCTCGCGCTCAGTGCGCTGGGCATCGCCATCGCCACCGCGGTGCTGCTGGTCGCAGCATCGGTCGGCACGATGTCCGACAACCACGGCCAACGCGCCGCCGCGGAGCTCCCGAGCGAGAAACCCGTGGCCGGGGTGGCGCCGACGTACTTCTCGTACGCCGCGACCGACTTCCGCGACGACCGCGTGCGGATCTCCTACGTCTGGCCCACCGCGGCGGACTCGCCGAAGCCGAAGGCAATGGCGAGCCTGCCGAGGCCGGGTGAGATGTACGCCTCGCCGGCACTGGTCGAGCTGCTGCGGTCGGACGCGGGCAGGCTGCTGCGCCCGAGGTTCCCGGACCGGGTCGTCGGCGTGCTCGACAAGGGCCTGGTCCTCCAGCCGGGCGACCTGGTGGCGTGGGTCGGTGCGGACCACACGCTGGCGGACACGGAGTCCGCGCAACCGGTGTACGGGTTCGACCAGCCGCCTCCGAACCACGACCTGGACCCGAAGATGCTGACCCTGCTGCTGGTCGGCGCGGTGGTGCTGCTGCTGCCGGTGTTCACGTTCGTCTCCACGGCGAGCCGCATCGCCGGCGCGGAGCGCGACCGCAGGCTGTCGGCGCTGCGCCTGGTGGGCGCGGGCTCCTGGCAGGTCCGCCGCATAGCGGCCGCGGAGTCCCTGGTGAGCGCGGCCATCGGCATGGCGGCGGGCGCGGCGGTCTTCGCCGTGGCCCGCCAGTACGCGGACGACATCGAGCTGTTCGGCCAGCGCGCGTACACGTCGGACGTGGTCCCGAACCCGGTGCTGGCGGCGATCGTGCTGCTGCTGGTCCCGGCGCTGTCCGTGCTGACCGCGTTGTTCGCGCTGCGGCGCACGATCATCGAACCGCTGGGCGTCGTCCGGCAGAGCAAACCGATCCGCAGGCACACGTGGTGGCGCTTCACGGCAGTGGTGTTCGGCGTGCTGCTGTTGACCACACAGTTGGGTGCGCCGAGGAACTCGAACACCTGGGTCGCGGCGGTGGTGACCGGCGCGACGCTGCTGCTGGTCGGCATGCTGGCCCTACTGCCGTGGCTGCTGGAACGTCTGGCGAACCACATCAGGGGCGGCCCACCGTCCTGGGTGCTGGCGGTCCGCAGGCTCCAACTGGACAGCGGCACCGCCGCCCGCGTGGTCGGCGGCGTCGCCCTGGTGCTGGCCGGCATGATCACGATGCAGACCCTCCTCCTGACCATGGACGGCGACAGGGGCCTGTCCGCCGAGCCGGAGACCATGTCCGGAGTGGTGGAGGCGACGTCAGCCTCGGGCCTCGCCAAGGAGATCCGACAAGACCTGGCCGGCGCGGAGGGCGTCCGCTCGGCCCACACGGTCCAGACCACCGCGGCGTTCGAAGAGGGCGTGCGCGACGGCAACGCGTTCGGCCTGGCCGTACTGGACTGCACGGCCCTGAAGGAACTGGGCGGTGTAAAGACGTGCAAGGACGGCGACGTCTTCGAAACAGACGAACAGGGCCCAGTGCCACCCGCGGGCACAGCCCTGGAGTTCCGCGAGTTCGACCCCGGCCCCGCCGCCGGTTCCCACGCCCAACCGAACTACGAGGTAAGCGGCCACTGGACACTCCCGTCCACCATCCAGAAAATGTCGCTACCCAAGAACTCGGCTCTGTACAGCTCGATCTACGTAACCCCAGGCGCACTGAAAACCGTGTCCCTGAAAGACCTGACAACGGTAATAGCCCTGGTGAACCACAACGTCACAAGCGACCAACTAGAACAAATCCGCAACGCGGTGGCCGACTACCGCTGGCGGACCTACGTCTTCTCCTACGGCACCGCACCGGATCTGAACGCGTCCCAACAGACTTACCAGTCCATCCGCACAGGCCTGTACGCGGGCTCGGTCTTCACACTGATGCTGGCAGGCGTCAGCCTGCTGGTACTGGCACTGGAACACGTCAGAGAACGCCGCCGCGCCCTGGCGGTACTGGCGGCAACCGGCGTCCCGAAAGCAGTACTGGCCAGATCCCTGCTGTGGCAGGTAGCGCTGCCAATCGTGCTGGGCGTAGCCATGGCACTGATCACAGGAATAGGCCTGGCAGCCCTGATGGTCCGCCTGACAGGAGAAACCCTGTCCATAGACTGGCCGGGCGTCTCCCTACTGTGCGCGGGCGCCATAGCACTGAGCCTCCTGGTAAGCGCCCTGACACTCCCATTCCTGAACAGCGCAACCCGCCTGACAACCCTCCGCACGGAATAACGAGCAATTGTCAAATCCTGTGGATCGGATGCGGGGTTTGGGGAGGGCCGCGATGGTGCGCGACCCTCGCCGAGTGCTGTGGGTCAATCGGCGAGGATCGTGGGTCGTCCCTTGTAGTAGCGGACGGGCGACCGAAGTGAGCCCGGGCAGCGGCGATCGGGTCGCGGCCCACGCGACGCGGTGTGCTTGATCAGCCGATCACGCGCGTGAGCATGTCGACCAACAGCCTGCGCTCCTCATCGGACAACACGCCGAACACGTCGTTTTGGACGCCGGACACTGCGGTGTCCAATGCGACCATCCGCCGCCGCCCGGCCGCTGTCAGTGTGATGAGGTTCCGCCGCCGGTCGTCCGGGTCTGGCGCGCGCTGGATGTGCCTCTGCTCGGCGAGCTCGGCGAGCATCGCGTGCATGTCGCTCTGGTCGATGCCGCAGCGCTGGCCGATCCGTGCCTGGCTCTGCGGTCCGAACTCGTCGAGTGCGGCGAGGATCGCGAAGTGGTAGGCGTGTGCGCCGACAGCCGTCATCGCCTCCGCGATGAGCCGGTGTGTGCGCGCCGACGTCTTGCTGATCAGCCAGCTCGGCTTGCCGCGCAGCCGGGCCGGCGCCTCCTGCGCCTCCACCTCCATGACGACAGTCTAGCCAATCCCTTGGCTCGTCCCACGATTCGCGCTACTCTTGGTCCATCCAAGGTTGGTTCATCCAAGTAATTGGAGCAGATTATGCCGCTCACCCAGCAGGAAGCCCGAGACCTCAGCACCCGCATCCAGCAGCACGCGACCGCGATCGGTGCCCGGCTGTCGGTCGCGATCGCCGACGAAGGCGGCCACCTCCGCCTCATGGACCGCATGGACGGCGCACCGCCGCTGTCCGCGCGCGTCGCCCCGGAAAAAGCGACGAGCGTCGCCCTGCTGGGCCGCGACGGCGCCGACCTCATCAAGCTCCAGCAAACCTGGTCGACCGTCTTCGCCCAGCTCTCCCAGATCGCCGGGACGCCGATCGTCGCAGGCGCCGGCGCCCGCGTGATCCGACGCGGCGACGCCGTCATCGGGGCCGTCGCCGTCAGCGGCAGCACGCCCCAGCAGGACGACGAGTGCGTCGATGTCGCACTCGGCCTCGCACCGGGGGATGCAGCACGTCCCGAAGCGGTATGACATCACCAATCGCATGACACCCGCACGATGACCGGGCCTCATATCGCTCACGGTGGGGCCGCCCTCAGGACCTGGGCTGGGTCCTCGCGACCGAATACGGCGGGTGCGTGGTCTGGAACGCCGCTGTTGCCGGGCCGGGAGGCGTCAGGCGGCAGTGAACTCCTCGCGTTCGACCAGGACGCCGCGCTCGAAACGGGCTCCGGCGCGGACCAGGGCGATCAGATGGGGCGCGTTGACGGCCCGCCAGCGTTCCTGGGCGGGCTCGATGAGCTTGAACGTCATGGCCGGCGCGACGGCCCGGGACCCGGCGCCGCGGGTGACCCTTGGTGCGCAACCGGACCGTGGAGAAGGTGGATTCGATCGGATTTGTGGTGCGCAGATGCACCCAGTGCTCGGCCGGGTAGTCGTAGAACGCCAGCAGGCCTTCGCCTCGTCCAGGCGGACCTTCAGGTGAACGCCGTCGGCCCACATGTAGACGAAATCGGTCTTCGGCAAGTCCCGGGACTGGAACGCCTTGTGGTCGTCCTGCCACTGCACGCTCAGCCGGGTCACGGTGGCCGACGACAGCCCGGCCGTGGAGAATCGCCGAGGCGAACCGCTTGCGCTCACCCGTGTCCTCGTCGACCCGCTTGTCGTTCACTCGCGGCGCCTTGACCGCACCGGGCCGGCACTGGTGGTCATGGTGCGCTCGGCGCGATGGCCGTTACAGACCACCAGGCGCTGGCCGTGCTCGTCGCGGACCTCGGCCAGCTCGGCCAGCTCGGCGTTCACCTCGGCCTCCAGGGCGGCGGCCAGCATCCACCGCGCCCCCTCCCGGACGATCTCGTCGATCAACGAACCGTTCGGCGTCATCCCGTCGGCATCAACTACCGTAAGCTCACGAACAGGATGCGCTCGGCCACTGCCTGCCCGCTACGCAACCCGACTCGGTACCGAGTCGGGTTGCGTAGCGGGGAATCCACCTTCAGGCTGTCGCCGAAGTTCAGTGCCGTGCCGAAACGTTGCCTGGCTTGACCACGTCCGCGGGCAAGCGAGCACCAAACGCCCGAAAAGCGACCGCCCCGCTCCCAGCGCACACGGCGACCACCGTCCAGGGCGCCCAGTTCCCAACGGTGAACAAGGCGACAACGGCGGGTGCCAACACCCCGGGAACGGTGAAGGCGTACTGAAAAGCCGCAAGGTGCCGCCCCCGCGCGACCGCCGGTGACAGCGCGACCGCGAGTGCGTTCACCCGAGCGCCGAAGAGCACCCCACCGGCCGCGAGCACGAGCGCGGACCCCAACAGCCATGCGACCCGCCACCCGACAGGCAGCACGGAAGCGAAGAAACACAAGCCACACCACAGCACCAGCAACCACCCGGCAAGTGCGAGGGTCGTAGTGCGCGGTAGCTGGCGGGTAACGCGCACCGCCAGCGTCCCACATGTACTGCTCACTGCCGTGTTCAGTGCGAGCAGAACACCCGGCAACCACGTGGGCGCCCCGATGTCGAGGACATAAACGGGAACCCCGACAAGGAAGAAGTCGATCGCGAGCGCCACCAGCCCGGTAACGGCAATCAGCAGAAGAAACCGCCGGGAGACCTTCCCGACCACGTCCCCGTCCGCGACCACCGGAACATGCGGCACCCGCACGAAAAACCACAGAACAAGCGCACAGGCAACAAAACTGACCGCGTCGAGCAGAACAGCAAGCCGCAGCGCGTCCATTGTGAGCAACCAGGCGGCGAAGAGGCCGCCGACGCCGAAGCAGGCGCCGCGCACCATCCCCACCACGGCGAAGGGGTGGTCCTTCTCCCGAGCCCCGACCACATCCGAGATGAGGGCGAACAGCGAGCTGTAGAAGAGCTGCTGCCCGGCCGCGAGCAGGCAGACCGCCACCACCACCGCCGACACCCACCAGCGCCGGTGAACACCACCGTGCCGAGCGCCTGCAGGACCTGCGACGCGATCACGACCGGCCGCGCCCCGACCCGGTCGACGAACCGCCCGGCGAGCGGCGGCACGAGCAACCCGACCATGGTGCCGACGGTGACGGCCACCCCGGCTACGCCCAGCGGCAACCCGACAACGCGCGTGGCGTAGACGATCGTCAGCGGCAGGAAGAGCCCGGAGCCGAAGTTGTCCACCCCGAGCGCCACAAGCAACGCGACCATGCCCCGACTCTGCCATCCAGGACAGCCCCGATCCCTGAGCGACCGCCAGGGACGGCAAGACCTGCTCGGGAGGCATACCACGGCCGCTCTCAGTGCCGGCTTACGACACATTTGGGCGTTTCTCAGGAAACCTCGCTAGGGTTGGCAGGGTGATTTGCCCGAAGTGTCAGAACACGATGCGTACCGTGGATCGCCAAGGCATCCACATCGACCAGTGCGACGGGTGTCGCGGGATCTTTCTCGACCGTGGGGAGTTGGAGACGATCCTGCAGGCCGAGCAGCGGTTCGCGGCCGCCGCGCCGCCGCCGTACCAAGGGGGTGGTTACGCCGCCCCGCCACCGCCCGGGGCCAGATACGGCGACTCGCCTCGCGGCTACCGGGACTCGCCCCGCGGTTACCAGGACTCGCCGCGTGGCTACCACGGTGGGCACGGCCAGCGGCGGCGCAAGAGCTTCCTCGAAGGGCTGTTCGACTGACGTGTGGCGGCCATGAACCCGATGATCTGCGCGGGTTGTGGGCGCTGGACCGACGAGCCGCTGGTCGAGGCGGCCGACGCCGGCACGGTGCTCGTGTGTGCCGTCTGCGAGCACCGGGAGCCGTACCGGCGCCTGCCGCTGTTCGCGGTGACCGGACCGAGCGGCACCGGCAAGTCGACGGTCGGGCGGGTGCTGGTCGACCGCCTGGCCGACGCGTGCGTCGTGGTCGAGCAGGACCTGCTGTGGGTGGGCGCCCTGCGTGACCCGTCCGGCGACTCGGCCGCGTTCCGCCAGACCTGGCTGCGGCTCGCGGCGAGCATCCAGCAGTCCGGCCGGCCGGTGGTGCTGTGCGGGACGGTCGCGCCACCGCAGTTCGAGTGCTGGCCAGAGCGCGCTCTGTTCGACCCGATCCACTACCTGGCGCTGACCTGCGCCGACGACGTCCTGCGCAAGCGTTTGCGGGCTCGCCCGGCCTGGCGTGGCTGGGACGGGGCCCGCATCGACGAGATGCTCGAGTTCGCCGAGTGGGTCCGCACCGCACGCACGGACCCACCCATGACCCTGCTGGACACGACCACCCGCTCGGCCGACGAGACCGCGGACGTGATCGAGGCCTGGATCCGCCCCCTCCTGCCGACTACGCGCGAGCGATGATCGACAGCTCCACGCCGAACGGGTCGTGGAGGATGCCCGCCACCGGCAGGCCGCGCAGCAAGCACCTGGTGTCCAGTTCGTCCTCGAGGAACGTCCAGCCGAACACGTGGCCGTAGTAGTCCTTGGCCGCGGCCACCTCAGGCACGCGGAGGTCCAGCCACGTGGGGGTACCCGGGGGTTGGTTCTCGTTGACCTCGCTCATGCGGACGACGGTAGGGAGCACACAGGTCGGTTCCCGTCCTCGATGTGACCCCGTGCACGTTGCAAGCAGTGCGCTTGCAACTGCTAGCACTTGCGCGTACCGTCGAAGGAGTCACGAGGAGGTGGCCGGGTTGAACGAGAACCCGATCGAGAAGGTCGCCGACCTCGGGCGGGACATCGGCGAGTACATCAAGCAGCAGCGCAACAACGCGAAGATCTCGTTGCGCCAGCTCTCGAAGCTCGCCGGGGTGTCCAACCCGTACCTCAGCCAGATCGAGCGGGGTCTGCGCAAGCCGAGCGCGGAGATCCTGCAGCAGATCGCCAGAGGTCTGCGGATCTCGGCCGAGGCGCTCTACGTACAGGCCGGGATTCTCGACCTGCCACAGGGCGGACCAGTGGTGGACGCGGTGCGTGCGGACACGACGCTCACAGAACGTCAGAAGCAGGTGCTGCTCGACGTGTACGAGTCCTTCCGCCGCGAGAACGCCACCCATGAGCCTGAGAACAAGGAGTGAGTGAAGAAATGCCAGCATTGCTGCCGAGTACCGAGGACGTCCGCAAGGCCCGCGAGCAGGCCGTGGCCGTGCTCAACACCGCCGCGGAGAGCGTGCGCACGCCGCTGCTCGCCGCGCTGGGCGCCGGTGACCTGGCCACGCAGGCCGTGATCGACGCCGTGAGCAAGGCCCGCACCAAGGTCAACGAGGGCGCCACGACCGCCAGGGAGTCGGTGCCCACGGACCTGGCCGGCCTTCGGGAGAAGGTCGACCCGGCCGAGCTGCGCAAGCTCGTCGACGAGTACACCGTGGCCGCGCAGAAGCTGTACCAGAAGCTGGCCGGCCAGGGTGAGGACACGCTGACCAAGCTGAAGACCCAGCCGCAGGTCCACCGGACCATCGACCAGCTGGAGGAGGCCATCGCCACGCTGCAGCACCGCGTCGGCGACGTGGCCGGCGACGCCCGCGAGCTGGCCGAGGAGGTCCTCGCGAAGGTGACCCGCCGTACCCGTGTGGCCGGGGAGAAGACCGCCAGCCGGATCGAGCAGGTGGCCGAGGACACCGCGCTGACCGTCGAGCAGGCGGGTGCCGAGGTGGCGGAGGAGGTGCGGAACACGGCTCGCAAGACCGCCAGCAGGACGACTCCGCGCAAGCCCGCGCCGACCACCCGCAAGACCAACGGCGCGACCAAGCCGACCACGAACTGAGCCCGTTCGCGGACGAGGATGTCCGCACAGTGCACCGCCCCCACCGCCTTTTCGAGCGGTGGGGGCGGTGTGCGTGATATGCCCGGTCCCGCTGGTCACACCGCCGGGTCCGCACGTACCCTGGTGCGGTGCCGGCAGAAGCGCTGACGATTCTCGTGATCATCAAGTGGTGCGGAGTCCCCGTCGGGGTCTACGCGTTCATCCACGCGTTGCTGCAGCGTCCGGACGCGTACACGGCGATCGACCGGATGACCAAGCCGGCGTGGCTGGGCATCACCGCGGGCGGCACCATCGCGCTTGTCCTGTTCGGACTGGCCGGCATCGGCTGGATGTTCTGGATCGCGGGCCTGGTCGCCACGCTCGTGTACATCGTCGACGTGCGGCCTCGACTGATCGAGGTACAGCGCGGTAACAGATGGTGACCTGGAGCATCGCGGGCTCGCTGACCGTCGAGCCGGCCGTCGAACACCCCGAGCTGCTCGCCATCCCCGTCGCCAAGGCCCTGGCCGTCCTGCCGGGCGCCGGGGACGTCGGCGTCGCCGCGATCGACCCGGACCTGGCCGACACCGCGGCCTTCTGCGAGACGTACGGTTCGCCGCTGTCCGCGTCCGCCAACTGCGTCGTCGTGGCGGGCAGGCGCGCGGGGGAGGAACGCTTCGCCGCGTGCCTGGTGCTGGCCACCACCCGCGCGGACGTGAACGGCGTGGTCCGCAAGCGGCTGGACGTCCGCAAGGCGTCGTTCGCGCCGATGGACACGGCGGTGGAACTGACGGGCATGGCGTACGGCGGCATCACACCGCTCGGCCTGCCGGCGGAGTGGCCGCTGCTGATCGACCCGGCCGTGGCCGCCGCGCCGGAGCTGGTCATCGGCAGCGGGATCCGGGCGAGCAAGCTGCTCATCGCGGGCCCGACGCTGGCCACACTCCCGAACGCCGAGGTGGTCGAGGACCTGAGCCGCTAGTGCTACAGGACTAGATCAACTTCGCCGTCGCGGAGGCGCTGGTCCCAGTCGCGGCCGTTGGCTGCTCTCGCGAGAATCGCCGCAAGTTCTGTCCCTGTAGTACTAGAGCAGAGCCGTGCCAGGCTCTCCGTCGCCTCGACGCCGGCCCGGAAGCGTTCGCTGGTCGGTTCCATGACGCGCTCTGGCTGCGGACCGTATCTGCCCCGGCCAGGCTCTCTGCCCCTGCGATGCCGGCCCGGAAGCCGTCGCGATCCCCGCTGGTCGGCTCCGTGAACGTGCCCTGGTCGCGAAACTTCGTATCTGCTCCAGCCTGCTCCGCATCATCCCCCTGACCTGCGCTCCTGCACGAAAGTCCCAGTCGTGCAGCCCGGGGGTCCCCCGATTTCCACGCTACCGCGCTGGACCGACATTTCCCCACGCCGTGATCTTGCCAGTGGTAACTTCTGGGACTATCTTGTCAGTGACAAGACTGGGAGGTCCGAGATGAGCATCGAGTTGGGCATGGTTCGGCAGATGTGGAAGCTGCTCGAGCCCGTTCACGCGATCGTGTACTACGCGCCGGAGGTGTTCGACCGGTCGAAGAAGCTCGGCTTCGATGTCGAGACACGCTGGCCCAGCTACTTCCCGCTGAGAGCGGCGCCCCTCGGCGCGGCCGGACCCGAGCTGGTGTCCGCCGCCTTCTACAGCTTCAACCCCGCCATGGTCCGTGCGCACGTCCCCGCCGCGTGGCGGATCACCACGCCGCGGGACGTCCTGGAGGCGCGGCTCGCCGGCGTGGGTGAAGCGCTCCGGCGGCTCGCCGGCGACCACGACGTCACCGAGGCGGCCGACCTCGCCAGGCGGCTCGCCGAGACCACGGGCACCGCCGGGCGCCCGCTGGGGGCCGCCAATGCCGACCTGCCCTGGCCCACCGATCCGCACCTCGTCCTCTGGCACGCCGCCACGATCCTGCGCGAGACCCGCGGTGACGGGCACGTCGCCGCGCTGCTCACCGCCGGGCTGGACCCGACCGAGGCGCTCGTCTCCTTCGCGGCGGTCGGTGCCGCGCCCGTCGAGGTGTTCGAGAGCCGGGGGTGGTCGGGCGAGCAGTGGGCCGACGCCCAGCGCAGGCTCGTCGAGCGGGGCTGGATGAACACCGACGGCACCGCCACCCCCGTCGGCGAGGCCGGCCGCGACGAGGTCGAGCGGACCACCGACGAACTCGCCGCGCCCGCCTACCGGCAGCTGGGCGCGGAGAAGGTCGGCCGGCTGGCGCAGCTGGTCATGCCGGTGACCATGGCCCTCGTGAGCAGCGGTCTGCTGCCGATGCGGAGCACCCTCGGCATGGGCCGGTAACTGGGCGGGCGGGGAGCCCCTCCGAAGAAGACTCCCCGCCCTCGCCATTTGGCTCTCACAGGTCCCCGGTAGTCAGACGTCGCTACCGGCCCGGAGGTTGCTCCAGTTCAGCACGCAGTTGCGGGAACACCCTGGCCACCTTCGCGGTCAGGTACTCCCCGTAGGTGCCCTCGAACGCGAGCGGTGACATCCCGTCCCAACGGCGTCTCCCGTCGGGCGCGAACGCCGCACGCGACGGCAGCGGTGGCACCGTCGAGGAGAAGTCCGGGTCGAAGAAGAACGGGAACGACAACCGGTCCCGCCCCGAGGTGTTGCGCACCCGGTGCGGTGTGGACCGATACCACCCTTTGGTCAGCCGTTCCAGCATGTCGCCGATGTTGCACACGAACGTGTCCGGCAGCGGCGGTGCGTCCACCCACCCGGCCGGCGTGTGCACCTGCAGGCCGCCGTTGTCGTCCTGCAACAGCAACGTCAACAACCCGTAGTCGGTGTGCTCGCCGACGCCCCATCCGGGACCGTCCGCCGGTGGGTAGTGGAAGATCCGGAACAACACGGTCGGGTTGGCCGTGTAGCCGGCGGCGAAGTAGTCGGGCGCCAGATCCAGGCTCAGCGCGACGCCACGCAGGACCTCCTGCGCCACGCGCGTCAGCTCGTCGAGGTACGCCAGCACCAGCGGCCGCAGCGCGGGCACCTGCCGGGGGAACAGGTTGGGGCCGTGCAACGGAAGCGGGTGCCCGGCGGGCAGCTCCGTGCCGAAGTACAGGCCCTCCTTGAGGTCCGCCTCGCCGGACGTCAGCTCTCCGCCCACCGGGAACCAGCCCCGCCACGCCCGCCCGCCGTGCGCCATCTCGACCTCGCGCTTGACGGTGTCCGGCAGGGCGAAGAAGTCCCGCGCCGCGGCGTCCAAAGAGGACCGGAGTGCGGCGGAAACTCCGTGTCCGGCAACGTAGAAGAAGCCGGTGGACGTGCACGCCCGCTCGATCCGCGCGGGCACGTCCGGTTCACGCAGGTCGACGACCGGGAGGGTCAAGGTCAGCTCCGCTCGGGGTCAGAACACCACGGTCTTGTTGCCGTGCACCAGGATCCGGTTCTCCAGGTGCCAGCGCAGCCCCCGCGCGAGCACGATCTTCTCGATGTCGCGCCCCTTGCGGACCATGTCGAGGATCGTGTCGGCGTGGCCGACGCGGATCACGTCCTGCTCGACGATCGGGCCGGCGTCCAGCTCCGCGGTGACGTAGTGGCACGTCGGGCCGATATGGTTTTAGCGTCGTGTTTTGTAATTGTG
>NZ_JBJMIE010000197.1:0-17421 GCF_045807065.1 Actinophytocola sp.
AAGGCCGCCGACGTGGGCGCTGACCTGGTCGGCAAGGTCGAGCAGGGCATCCCCGAGGACGACCCGCGCAACGCCGCCACCATCGCCGACAACGTCGGTGACAACGTGGGCGACTGTGCCGGCATGGCCGCGGACCTGTTCGAGTCCTACGCCGTGACCCTGGTCGCCGCGCTGATCCTGGGCTCCACCGCGTTCGGCGCGCAGGGCCTGCTGTTCCCGCTGATCGTCCCGGCGCTCGGTGCCATCACGGCCGTGGTCGGCGTCTACCTGACCCGTGCCAAGGTCGGCGAGAGCGGCCTGACCTCGATCAACAAGGCCTTCTACATGTCGGCCGTGCTGTCGGCGGTGCTGTGCACGGCCGCCGCGTTCATCTTCCTGCCGAACTCGTTCTCCGACCTGGACGGCGCAGCCGAAGCCGACATCGCCGGCAGCCCGGCGGTCATCGCGACCGTCGCCGTGATCATCGGCATCGTGCTGGCCGGCATCATCCTCTGGCTGACCGGCTACTTCACCGGCACCGAGTACAAGCCGGTCAAGGACGTCGGCAAGTCCTCGCTGACCGGCGCCGCGACCGTGATCCTGTCCGGCATCTCGGTCGGCTTCGAGTCCGCGGTCTACACGGCGGTGGTCATCGGCGCGGCCGTGTACGGCGCGTTCCTGCTGTCCGGCTCGCTGTTCGTGGCGCTGTTCTGCGTGGCGCTGGCCGGTACCGGCCTGCTCACCACCGTCGGCGTCATCGTGGCCATGGACACCTTCGGCCCGGTCTCGGACAACGCGCAGGGCATCGCCGAGATGTCCGGCGACGTCGAGGGTGAGGGCTCGGCGATCCTGACCGAGCTCGACGCGGTGGGCAACACCACCAAGGCGATCACCAAGGGCATCGCCATCGCGACCGCCGTGCTCGCCGCGACCGCGCTGTTCGGCTCGTACATCAACGCGATCCGCGAGGCGTTCGGCGACGCGCTCAACCTGTCCGGCGACGCGCTGGCGAAGCTCTCGAACTCGGACCTGTTCGCCTCCAGCGACCCCGACGGCAAGGCGTTCGTCGGCCTGGTGTTCAGCCCGAACGTGCTGGTCGGCGTGGTCATCGGCGCCGCTGTCGTGTTCATGTTCTCCGGCCTCGCGGTCAACGCCGTGTCCCGGGCCGCCGGTGCGGTCGTGTACGAGGTGCGGCGGCAGTTCCACGAGAACCCCGGCATCATGGAAGGCACCGTGCGCCCGGAGTACGGCCGCGTGGTGGACATGGTCACCCGCGACTCGCTGCGTGAGCTGGCCACTCCGGGGCTGCTCGCGGTCCTGGCGCCGATCGCGGTCGGCTTCGGCCTCGGCACCGGTCCGCTGGCCGGCTACCTGGCCGGCGCCATCGCCTGCGGCACCCTGATGGCGGTCTTCCTGGCCAACTCCGGTGGCGCCTGGGACAACGCGAAGAAGCTGGTCGAGGATGGCAACCACGGCGGCAAGGGCTCCGAGGCTCACGCCGCGACCGTCATCGGCGACACTGTGGGTGACCCGTTCAAGGACACCGCGGGCCCGGCCATCAACCCGCTGATCAAGGTGATGAACCTGGTCTCGCTGCTGATCGCCCCGGCCATCGTGTCACTGTCCGTCGGCGACAACGACAACGACGCCGTGCGGATCGTCATCGCGGTCGTCGCGGTGATCCTCATCGTCGCCGCCGTGTTCGTGTCCAAGCGGCGCGGCACGGCGATCGCCGAGAACCCCGCGGAGGCCGTGGCCAACGGCGCGTCGTGACCGCGGAACAACCAACGAAAAGGACGTCCATGAAGAAGCTGACCACGGGAGTCGTGGCGGCGTTGCTGGCGCTCACCATGACCAGCTGCGGCGACAGCGGCAACGACAACGGCGGCAGCTCCGGCACCGCCTCCAACACGAGCAGCTCGGACTCGGGCGGCAGCGACAGCGGTGGCGCGGTCGCCTGGGCCGACAAGGTGTGCTCGGGCATGAAGGACGACGTCGCCGCGTTGACCAACCAGCCGACCATCGACCAGAGCAGCCCGCAGGCGGCCAAGGACGGCCTGGTGGCCTACCTGAGCAAGCTCGAGACGTCGCTCGACGGCATGGCCAGTGCCGTCCAGGACGCCGGCGACCCGCCGGTCGACGGTGGTGGGGACGCGGTCAAGGACTTCCTCAACCAGATCTCCACCGCCAAGAGTGCGGTGACCAGCGCCAAGTCGAAGATCGACGCGGCGCCGGTCAACGACCCCACCGCGTTCCAGGCCGCGGCCTCCTCGGCCACGCAGGACCTCTCCGCGCTGAGCGACATGGATCCGACGAAGAGCTTCTCCAACAACAAGGAGCTCAACGACGCCTACAACAAGGCGGACAGCTGCAAGCAGCTGGAGGACGCCGCGTCGTCCCCGACGTCCTGACCAGGGACGTCAGCTGAGTGGCGCCATGGGCCCGGCCGCGCGCCGGGCCCATGGTCATTTTCGGCGCGTCGCGGCTGGCCCAGATCGAACGGGTGTTCTATCCTTGGCCGGGTGGCGCAGCTCTCGTTCTACTCCGCCGAGGCCAACCAGCCCCATGCCGGTGACCTCGCCGGTCTGCTGTGCTGCCAGGGCCAGCTGGCCGAGTTCGCCAGGACCGCCGCGCGGCTGACGCTGCCGCTGGATGCCCGCTGGCGCGTGCGGGCGGTCCGGCTGGCACTGGCCGAACGCGGCATCGAGACGACCCCGACGGTCACCGACGAGGGCCTGCACGGCGTGCGCACCGCTTTCCGCGCCGACTTGCTGTCGCTCGCCGAGGAGTGGACCAAGGAGGGCGAGAAGTTCGCCCCCTCCGGACTGTCCCTCGATGGCGGAGCGTTACGACTGTGGGTGCTCGCCGCCGGGAGTTGGCTGGGTACGAGTTATCTGCTCGGCCTGGATCCCGAGGCGCCCGACACGTATGACACCGTGAGAGGGGCGCTCGGCAACGCCGGGCTGCCCGCTACCCTGCAGGGGACGGGCCTGCGCATTTCCGGCCGGCGCCGGCTCCGCAGGCTCGCCGAACTGGTCGGCAGGCCGCCGTCGGGGGACGCGGAGGAGCACTGGCCGGCGGTATCCGGGGTGCGCGAAAGCGCGTAACCGTGCTACCCAGGTAACAGATCGGGCCAACGCGGCGAAAATGCTCGGTGGTCCGCTTCGCAAGCTGCGCGAAGTGTGCCGCGTGGCACCTGGGGGTAGGTATCACGGTGTGCAACGTGCACACTAGCGAGCTGAGAACAAAGCTCGGACTGGGAAGCGGGACGGCGTGGCAGGGTCTAACGGGACGAAGAGAACCGGGTCGGCGGGTGCCGAGCCGCGGCGGTTGGTGATCGTGGAGTCGCCTGCGAAGGCGAAGAAGATCGCCTCCTACCTCGGCCGGAACTTCGTCGTGGAGTCCTCTCGAGGCCACATCCGCGACCTGCCCCGCAAGGCGGCCGAGGTGCCGGCCAAGTACAAGGGCGAGTCCTGGTCCAACCTCGGCGTCAACGTCGACAACGGCTTCGAGCCCATCTACATCGTCACGCCGGACAAGAAGGCCACCGTCACGGAGCTGAAGGAAGCGCTGAAGACGGTCGACGAGCTCTACCTCGCCACAGACGGTGACCGCGAGGGCGAGGCCATCGCGTGGCACCTGCTGGAGGCGCTCAAGCCGAAGGTGCCGGTCCGCCGGATGGTCTTCCACGAGATCACCGAGCCGGCCATCCGCGCCGCCGCCGCGAACACCCGTGCGCTCGACCAGGACCTGGTCGACGCGCAGGAGACCCGCCGCATCCTTGACCGCCTGTACGGCTACGAGGTCAGCCCGGTCCTCTGGAAGAAGATCACCCGCGGCCTTTCCGCGGGTCGCGTGCAGTCCGTCGCGACGCGAATCGTCGTGGACCGCGAGCGCGAGCGGATGAAGTTCGTCCCGGCCTCGTACTGGGACATCTCCGCCAGGCTCGACGCCGGCGCGGACGCCGAACCACGCAACTTCGGTGCCCGGCTCGTCCAGATCGACGGGAACAAGCTCGCCACCGGCCGCGACTTCGGCCCGGACGGCCAGCTCAAGAACACCGCCCTGGTCCTCGCCGAGGCCGACGCCCGGCGCCTGGCCGACGCGCTGACCGGCCAGGGCATGCGGGTCGCGTCGGTCGAGGAGAAGCCGTACACCCGCCGCCCGTACCCGCCGTTCATGACCTCCACGCTGCAGCAGGAGGCCGGCCGCAAGCTGCGCTTCGGCTCGGACCGCACGATGCGCGTGGCGCAGCGGCTGTACGAGAACGGCTACATCACCTACATGCGTACCGACTCCACGACGCTGTCCGAGACGGCGATCGCGGCGGCTCGTGCGCAGGCCCGCGAGCTGTACGGCGACGCGTACGTCTCGCCGCAGCCCCGGCAGTACACGCGGAAGGTCAAGAACGCCCAGGAGGCGCACGAGGCCATCCGCCCCGCCGGCGAGGTGTTCCGCACGCCCGGCCAGGTCGCGGGGGAGCTGGAGACCGACGAGTTCCGCCTGTACGAGCTGATCTGGCAGCGCACGGTCGCCTCCCAGATGGCCGACGCGCGCGGCACGACCATGAGCGTCCGCATCGTCGGCACGGCCACGTCCGGCGAGGAGTGCACGTTCGCCGCGTCCGGCCGCACGATCACCTTCCCCGGCTTCCTGCGTGCCTACGTCGAGACCGTGGACACCGAGGCGGGTGGCGAAGCCGACGACGCCGAGCGCCGCCTGCCGCAGCTGGCCAAGGACCAGGCGCTGACCGCGACCGAGCTGAACCCGGACGGCCACACGACCTCGCCGCCGCCGCGCTACACCGAACCGAGCCTGGTCAAGGCGCTGGAGGACCTGGGCATCGGCCGCCCGTCGACGTACGCGTCGATCATCAACACCATCCAGGACCGCGGGTACGTGTGGAAGAAGGGCGCCGCGCTGGTGCCCTCCTGGATCGCGTTCTCGGTGGTCGGACTGCTGGAACGGCACTTCGGCCGGCTGGTGGACTACGACTTCACCGCGGCCATGGAAGACGAGCTGGACCGCATCGCCGCTGGGGAGCAGCAGCGCACGACCTGGCTCTCGGGCTTCTACTTCGGCGGCGACGTCGGTCCGGAGGGCTCGGTCGGCCGCGACGGCGGGCTCAAGAAGCTGGTCGGCTCGGGTGTCGACACCATCGACGCACGGGAGATCAACTCGATCCCGCTGTTCAGCGACGAGCAGAACCGCCCGATCGTCGTCCGCGTCGGCCGGTACGGCCCGTACCTGGAGCGCGACGGCGACGGCCCGGACGGCGCGGCGAACCCGCAGCGGGCGAACCTGCCGGAGGACCTGCCGCCGGACGAGCTGACGCTGGAGATCGCGGAGAAGCTGTTCGCGACGCCGGTCGAGGGCCGCTCGCTCGGCACCGACCCGGTGACCGGCCACGAGATCGTCGCGAAGGAGGGCCGCTTCGGCCCGTACGTGACCGAGCTGCTGCCCGAGCCCGAGGACGCCAAGGCGAAGAAGGCCGCCAAGCCGAGGACGGGTTCGCTGTTCAAGTCGATGTCCATCGAGTCGGTGACGCTGGACGACGCGCTCAAGCTGCTGTCGCTGCCGCGCGTGGTCGGCAAAGACCCGGCGAGCGGCGAGGAGATCACCGCGCAGAACGGCCGCTACGGCCCGTACCTGAAGAAGGGCACCGACTCGCGGTCGCTGGCCACCGAGGACGCACTCTTCACGGTCACGCTGGACGAGGCGCTGAAGCTGTACGCCGAGCCCAAGCGGCGCGGTCGCCAGGCCGCGGCGTCGGCGCCGCCGCTGAAGGAGCTGGGCAACGACCCGGTCTCCGGCAAGCCGATGGTGGTGAAGGACGGCCGCTTCGGCCCGTACGTGACGGACGGCGAGTTCAACGCGTCCCTGCGCAAGTCCGACACCGTGGAGACCCTGACGGACGAGCGCGCGGCCGAGCTGCTCGCGGAGAAGCGCGCCAAGGGCCCGGCCCCGAAGCGCACGACGACCCGCAAGACCACCGCGAAGACCGCCCCGAAGAAGGCGCCGGCGAAGAAGGCCCCGGCCAAGTCCAAGTCCTGACCGACTACCGTTCCCCCATCATCCGAACGGGGGATCGGGAGACGACATGGCGGACGACCGAACAGAACCGGCCTCCACGGGCAACGAGCCGGCCCGAGTGACGTCGACCACGGGAACGACGGATACGGCAACCGACCGGCGGGCACTTCCGGAGTCCCCACCGGACGGGGTTTCTCCGCCCTCCGAGGAGTGGGGCGACTGGTTCTCGGGCGCCCCCGTCGAGGGCGCGGACAACGGCGACAGCGTGCCGAGCACGCTCGCTTCACCCGGGGCAGCGGCCACCGGGCCGTGGGGCGGCTGGTTCCCGGCCAAGCGCTCCACCGCCAGTGAGGCGGTCATCACTGATCGGTCTTCGATGACGGAACGGGCAGCGGTGGTCGGTGGACTGGTAGCCGGTGGGGGCCGGCCCGTGGCCACGGGAGCGCGGGTCGAGGAGATGCCCACCACCGAGATACCGGTGCTGCCGTTCCCGCCGTCGGCAGCGCGGAGAGCCGCGTGGCCGAGGCGGCGGCCAGGCCGCCACGAGCGCGTCACGCCCGAGCCCACGGCGTTCGACCGGCGGGCCGTCGAGGCCTGGTTCCGCCGCAGGGGCCTGCCGCTGTTCGTCCGCAGTGACGAGCGTGCGTCGCGGCTGCTGCAGCGTGCCGTGCCCGCCCTGGTGTTCCTGCTGGTCATCGACCCGATCACGACGCTCGTCACCTGGCTGGTGGACGTGCCGCAGGCGGAGTTCCAGCGGCGCATGACGAACACCGCCTACGTGTTCCCGCTGCTCGCGCTCATCGTCGCCGGGGTTGTCGTACCCGTCCTGGCCGGCTGGCTCGTCTCGCTGTGGATGCGCCGGCTGCCCCGGCGCGGTCGCTGGTGGGTGGCCCGGGTCGTGCTGCTGCTCAACGTGCTTGCCGTGCCGCTCGTCGACTGGTCGTCGGGGCTCCGCGACAACCTCTGGCTGTCGCTCGCGATCAACGTCGGTGTGACGTTGCTCATGCTCTTCTTCGTGTGGGTCGGTGCCGGCTCGATCCTCGCCTGGGGGCTGCGCAAGGCCGTCGCCGAGCTGGGCACCGTCGGCCGGATGGCCACCACGGCGCTGCCGCTGCTCGTGATCGTCGTGATCTTCTCGTTCTTCGCCACCGAGGTCTGGCAGATCGCCGCCGCCCTGCCGCGCTGGCGGTTGTGGCTGGTGGTGGCCCTGTTCGCGCTGCTGGGCGTGCTGTTCATGGCGTCCCGCCTCAGCGACGAGCTGCGCAAGATGATCGACCGGGTCGCGAACGACAAGGTCGACGACCTGGCGAACGTGCTGCGCCACACACCCCTCGCCGCGGCGGTCGCCGGGCCGCCGATCGAGTCGATGCCGCTGGGCCGCCGCGAGCGGGCGAACATCACCCTTGTGTTGTTCGTCGCACAGCTGCTCCAGATCCTGCTACTGAGCGTGCTCGTGTTCTGCGTGCTCATCGCACTCGGCGCGCTCGCCGTCGACTCCACGGTGATCGACTCGTGGCTCGGGCCGGGCGCCGCGCGGCGGGAGGGCACCCTGTTCGGGGCGAAGCTGCCGCTGTCCGCCGGGCTGGTGCAGGTCTCGCTGTTCCTCGCCGCGTTCTCCGGCGTGTACTTCGCCGCCTCCGCCGCCACTGACCAGCACTATCGCGAGTCGTTCTTCGAGCCGCTGCTGGCGGACGTTCGAACCAGCCTCGCAGCGCGTCAGGTTTATCTCGCACCTCGTCCCGATGCCTCTTAGTCTGGTACTGGACGCGCACAGTCACGCACAGGGAGTTGACATGGCGAGCTGGAACCACGACGGCACCCAGGATCCCAGTCCCCCACCACTGATGAACGACCCCTTGTCCGGCCTCGTGACCGGCGGCAAGTACGACGGGGAGGCGGTCCGCATCCGCGTCATCGAACCCGCCAAGCCGGACATCGAGGCCGTTCGCACGGCGATGGAGGCCGTGCTCGACGAGAACTCCGAGCTGCGGGTCCACCTGCCCGGCGCGACCCCCGCCCCGGCGCCCAGGCCGCGCGTGGCGCCGCCGGTCGACGCGGCAGCGCCGACGCCGCCGGTCGGCATCCCGGCACCCGCCGCCCGCATGCCCGTGGTGCCGGAGGAGGCCCCGCCACCGCGAATGGTCCGACCACCCCGCAGGAGGTGGTCCCCGGGCCTCGCGGCCGTCGGACTGCTACTGATCGTGATGGCAGTTCTCGTGATCGTGATGTTGGCGAGCCTGATCGACGCGATCTCGAGCATCTTCGGCTGAACCCTCAGCACTCTCAGGTTGGCCGCGCTACGTTACCCGCGCGTTCTGGTTACCCTGAAAGGGCGCGGGATCCGTGGGAGATGGGGTGGCTGGCATCAGCGGGGGTGCGAGTACAGAATGGAAGTCCGGTGCGGGGGCGCCGGCTTCGTCCAACGCTTCCATCACACACCGTGCGCGGAGTGTGCTGGCGATTCGAGCCTTCCGCAGACTGTGGGGGGTCACCTATCTGTGTAGCATTGGTGACTGGTTGTCACTGCTCGCGTTGGCGGGCCTGGTCTCCAAGCTGACCGAGGGGTACCTGGCGGAGAGCTTCGCCTTCTCGGGCGTCGTGCTGACCCAGCTGCTGCCCGGCCTGCTGTTCGCGCCGCTCGGCGGCCTGCTCGCGGACCGCTTCGACCGCCGCAAGATCATGGTGATCTGCGACGTGCTGCGCTGCGCGTTGTTCGTGTCGATCGCGGTCATCGGCTCACCGCTGTGGCTGTTCGTCGGCAACTTCTTCATCGGCTGCTGCGCGTTGCTGTGGATCCCGTCGAAGGACGCGGCGGTGCCGAACCTGCTGCGCCGCCCCGACCAGGTCGAGACCGCGAACCAGCTCGGCCTGGTGATGACCTACGGCATCGCGGTGATCAGCGGCGCCGGCCTGTACGCGGCGATCACCGGCATCACCACGAACCTGAACATCCAGCCCGACCCGGACGGCCTCGGCATCGCCAAGATCATCCTGGTCATCAACGGCCTGCTGTACCTGACCAGCGCGATCCTCATCGCGACCCGCATCCCCGAGCTGTCGCTGCGGGACACCCCGCTCGCCGAGGCACGCCGCAAGGCCGACAAGGCGGCGAAGAAGGAGTCGGGCGAGAAGCAGGGCTTCGTGGCGATGGCCCGCGACGCGGCGCGGTTCGTCCGGAGCACCCCGATCGTCCGCGGCCTGCTGATCGGCATGGTCGGCGCGTTCGCGGCGGCCGGTGCGCTGATCGGGTCCGCACGCATGTACGCGGACAGCCTGCGCGGTGGCGAGTCGACGTTCGGCCTGCTGTTCGTCGCCATGTTCCTCGGCCTCGCGACCGGCATGGCGGGTGCTCCGAAGCTCGCGCAGCGGCTGCCGCACAACCGGCTGTTCGGCATCACCATCGTGTTCGCCGGCCTCGTGCTGGTCCTGGTGGCGCTGTCCCCGCACCTGATCGTGTCGCTGATCACAGTGATGGTGGTCGGCGCGTGTGCCGGTGCGGCGTTCCTGACCGGCGTGACGATCATCGGCACCCAGGTCGAGGACGCGATCCGCGGCCGGATCAACGCCATCTACCAGTCGCTGATGAAGGTCATCCTCGCCGCCGCGATGGCCGCGACGCCGCTGCTCATCGGCCTGGTGAAGGAGCAGGACGTCACCGTGTGGGGCCGGCAGATGCGGATCGACGGCTCGCGCCCGGTCCTGCTGGCGGCGGGGTTGATCGCCGCCTTCGTCGGCATGATCGCCTACCGGCAGATGGACGACCGGCGCACCGAGCCGATCCTGGCCGACCTGCTCAACGCCATCCGCCGCAAGCCGCGCCGGCTGACCGGCCTGCTGGTCGCGGTCGAGGGCGACACCGTGGCCGACACGTCGATGCAGGCGCAGTTGCTGGCCGACTGGCTGAAGCGCCCCGGTCAGAAGGAAGTCCTCCTGGCGACCGACCCGGCGCTGGACGACCAGCGCCTCCAGTCCGTCCTGGCCGGCGCCCAGCTGGCCGGCGCGCGGGCCCACGCGCTGGTGGCGGCGGCGGTCCGCGCGGACCTGGTGGAACGGCAGATCGGACCGGCACTGGATCGCGGCGCCCTGGTCGTGATGGAACGCTTCGTGGACAGCCCGCTGGCCCACCTGTCCGCCGCCGCGGGCCTGGACCCGGCCGAGCTGGAGGGCCTGGCGGACTGGGCGACCGCCCGCCTGCGCCCGGATGTGACGATCCTCCTGGACCGCGACCCGAACACCCTGGGCGCGGAGCGCTCCCGCCCGCCGGAGCACCACTGGCAGGTGCAGAAGGTGCTGACCGAGATGGCCGCCGCCGACCCGGACCGGTACGTGGTGGTCGACGCGGACGGCACGCCCGAGCAGGTGGCGCTGCGTGTGCGGCTCGCGGTGCAGACCTCGTTGGCCGGCCGCCGGCAGGGCAGCCTCCTGCCGAGCGATAGCCTCGCACCGGTAGAGGTCCCGGCGAGGTAGTAGGGACGGAGGCTGTGGGTTGAGCACCGTGTGGTCGCAGGTCGTCGGTCAGCCGGAGGCCGTCGAGGTGCTCAGGGCATCGGCCGCGGTGGCGGCGTCGATGGTCGACGGCACGTTCCCGGGCGGCTCGACATCGGCGGTGGCCCACGCGTGGCTGTTCACCGGCCCGCCGGGCTCGGGACGTTCGGTGGCGGCAAAGGCGTTCGCGGCCGCGCTCGAGTGCGAGACGGGAGTGGGCTGCGGCTCCTGCCCGGGCTGCCGGACGGCGATGGCCGGCACGCACGCGGACGTGCACGTGGTCGTCCCCGAGGGCCTGTCCATCTCCGTGGCGGAGATGCGCGCGCTGGTGCAGATCGCGGCCCGCCGCCCCACGGGCGCCCGCTGGCAGGTGGTCATCATCACGGACGCCGACCGCCTGACCGAGGGCGCGGCCAACGCGTTGCTGAAGGCGGTGGAAGAACCGCCGGAACGCACCGTGTTCCTGCTGGCGGCCCCGTCGGACCACCCGGAAGACGTCCCGGTGACCATCCGCTCGAGGTGCCGCCACCTGGCCCTGCGCACCCCGGCCCCCTCGGCGATCGCCGAGGTCCTGCAGACCCGCGACGGCATAGAGCCGCCGATGGCGACGTGGGCGGCCTCCGTGTGCGGCGGCCACGTGGGCAGAGCCCGCCGCCTTGCCACGGACGACGCGGCCCGCGCCCGCCGCGAGTCGGTGCTGCGGATCCCACTGAGCCTGAAACGCATGTCCGACGTGTTCGACTGCGCCGACGACCTGGTGAAGGCCGCGGAGGCAGACGCCAACGAGGTGAGCGGCACCCGCGACGAGGCGGAGAAGGACGCTCTGAAGACCGCCATGGGCCACGGCGGCACCGGAAAGGGCACGGCCACAGCCACCCGAGGCAGCGCGGCGGCCATCAAGGAACTGGAACGCCGCCAGAAAAGCCGAGCCACCAGAACCCAACGCGACGCGATCGACCTGGCCCTGGTCGACCTCGCGGGCTTCTACCGCGACGTACTGGTCCTCTCCTCCGGCGGCCAGGCAACCCTGACCCACCCGGACCGCGAACGCGACACAACACAGGCCGCGGCCATGTGGACACCGGAGTCAACACTGCGCCGCCTGGAAGCAGTCCTGGCCTGCCGCGAGGCAATGGAACTGAACGTGAAGCCCAGGATCGCCATAGAAGCAATGCTGATGACCCTGCACTACGGCTGACGCCTCCGGCCCCGGAAATTGCAGGGGTTCACCTACGCGCGCCACCACTGGGGGGTGCGCTCCGCTGTCGGGAGCGCACCCGTGCCGTCAGTCTTGCTCCTCTTCGCGGGTGGCCTTCGCGTTCGGTGCGGTGGTGTCATCGTCGGTCGCCGTCTTCTCGGCTGAAGCGTCGGTCGCGTCGTCCGCGCCCTCTTCAGCGGGCACACCGTCCTGGGCAGCCGCGGGTGCCTCCGCAGCGTCGGCCTGGCCCGCAGAGTTCGCCTCGTCAGCGACTCCCGATGCCTGCGCCGCCACGCCAGCCCGTTCGGCATCCGCCTCGGTTGAGCCCGGCTCAGCCGAGTTCGACTCCTTCGCGACCTCCGGCGCATCCGCCGCTGCCTCAGCTCGCCCGGCATCCGCGTCCGCGGAGCCCGGCTCCGCGGAGCCGGGCTCCTTCGCGGCCTCCGGCGCTGCTTCAGCTCCTCCGGTATCCGCGTCCGCTGGCGCCGGCTCCGGTCCGTCGTCCCCGTCCACCTCGCCGGCGCCGACGGGCACGTAGGTGCGCAGCCGCGGCATCGCGGCCACCAGCACCACACCGATCAGCAGCATCGCGGTCCCCGTCCAGAACAGCGGGATCGTCTTGTAGGCCGACGTCGTGTAGGCGAGCTGCATCGGTGCCCGGCCCTGCGGGTTGGGGGCCGGCGGCTGCGTCGGCTGCTCCACCGTGCGGCACAACACCCCGCCCGTCGGCGCGTACGCCCGCGCCACCTGCTCACCCAGCGCCACCTGCGCCAGCGCCGACGGGAGGTTCGGCAACCCCAGCGCCTGCGTCGGCAGCACCTGCAGGTCCAGCATCCGCGCGGTCGCCCCCAGCTGGTAACCCTGGAACGGCGACGTCATCGCCGTCCCGCGTTGGTCGAGCTGCGCCACCCCGAGCCGGATCACGCCCAGGTCGAGCCGCTGCAGCGCCGCCGTCACCTGCTGCCCGTTCGCCAGCAGGTCACCGATGATCGGCAGGTTCGGCGCACCGGGCGCGAGCGGGATCCCGATCGGGATGTCCAGCTTCGGGTTCGCCGCGTCCAGCTGTCCGAGGCTCTTCCCGCCCTGCGAGACGGCCAGGACCGGCGCCGTGTACCGCACACTCGACGTCGCCGGGTCACCCGTGGAGGTGACCTGCAGCGTCGGCTGGCTGACCACCCGGATCTGGACCTCGAACGGCGTCCCCGCGAGCAACGTCAGGTTCGCGACCTGCATGGTCGACGTCGACTGCACCGCCTTGTTCGCCGAGCCAGGGATGTCGACCAGCCGCACGACCGACCGCGCGGACAGCGTGTTCGGCAGGCTCACCAGCGACCCGGCGCCGTTCGCGGCCGGTTTCGAGCCCCCGGACAGCACACCGCCGAGCGTGCTCAACGGCCCGGCGAGCTTCTTCAACCCGTCGATGATCGCCTGGTCGGCGCCCGGGTCGAGGGGCGAGTCGAACACCCCGGTCAGGTCGTTGGTCGAGGGCAGCGTGGGGATCGCGTTCAGCAGCGACAGGCTCGCGACCTCCGTGGTCGCGTCCGCGATCGGGTCGACACACGGTCCGTCCGTGTCACTCCACCGGGCGTGCACCTGCCCCTGGAGCGCGGTGGCCCGCACCAGCGAGTCAAGCGGCGTGGACGGCAACGACAGCCCACCGTGCACCGGCTGCGGGTTGTCCGGCGAGGCGGTCTGCGACAGCGCCCCGGGCGCCTGCGGACTCCCACCCTGCACGGCGATCCCACCGGGCGCCGCCTGCGCGACGGACCGCTCGAACGTGAGGTACGCCTCGGAGTTGGCCTGCGCCGAGGCGAGCCCGAACCCCAACTCGGCGGCCGACTGCTTGGGCAGCTTGTCCTCGTCCCCGGGCTGGATCGCCTTGGTAGGCACCGAGTTGGGCAGGATCCGCAGAATCCCAAGCCCGGTCCCGGCGTCCCCGACCGCGTGCCCGGCCGGCACAACCCCAACAGGCGACGACATCCCGGGCGACGCGGAATCGGCCGGCGTCGGGATCGGCGTAGTCGGCTGCGCAACGGCAGGAGCCGCGGAGAAGCCCACCACCAGCCCAGCAAGCCCCACCGCCGTCGCGACCAACAACCGTCCGCGCATGCTTTACCCACCTCCACAGCACCGGCGAGCTGATAACGAGCCCAGCCCCCGCGAGTGACGCCGTCCCGCCCAGCTACACTATGACTCGTCTCGCCGCCTTAGCTCAGTCGGCCAGAGCGGCTCACTCGTAATGAGCAGGTCAAGGGTTCGATTCCCTTAGGCGGCTCCAGGTCAGAGGGCCTGTAGCACCGGTAAGCCCGGTTCGCGTGACATCAGATGTGACGCGAACCGGGCTTACGCTTTTGTCATGGCCAGCCGAGCGAAGCCGCAGAAGCGCGTCCGAGGCGCGATCGACACACTGCCCAGTGGGTCACTCCGCGTGAGGGTTTATGCGGGTATCGACCCGGTCAGTGGCGAACGCCACTACCTGTCTGACGTGATCCCTGCCGGTCCGAATGCGGCCAATCTCGCCGAGAAGGCCCGCACCCGGATGCTCGCCGAAGTCGACGAGCGCCGCAACGCGCGCACGAAGGCGACGGTCAACCAGCTACTCGACCGCTACTTCGAGCTGCTGAAGGCGGAAGCGAACACGCAGGAGAACTACGAGTCGCTGGCGCGGAACCACATCCGCCCGCTGATCGGCGACCTGTCGATAGGAAAGATCAACGGCGAACTCCTCGACTCGTTCTACAAGGAGTGCCGGAGATGTCGGGCGCACTACCGAGGCCGCAAGTACATCGAGCACCGCACGAACCACGACCACGAGTGCAACGAGAAGTGCAGGCCACATGAGTGCAAGGGCCTCGCTAACGGCAGCCTCCGCAAGATCCACGCCGTGCTGATGGGTGCTGGCAAGCGCGGCGTGCGCTGGCGTTGGTTCGGCGTGAACCCGTTCGAGCAGGCTGACCCGCTACCGGCAGCACGACCCGAGCCGAAGCCACCGACCACCGACCAGGCCGCACAGATCGTGAGCGTCGCGTTCGCCGACATCGATTGGGGCATGCTCGTATGGCTCGCGATGGTCACCGGAGCACGCCGAGGTGAGCTGTGCGCCCTGACGTGGGAGCGCGCCACCCTCAAGGAGGGTGCTGGCACTCTGTCGATCGAATCGAGCATCGCGCAGCGAGGCGGTCGCACGTGGGAGAAGGACACCAAGACCCACCAGCAACGCCGCATCACCCTCGACGACGCGACAGTGGCCCTCCTGGCGGCCTACAAGCGCCACTGTGCGGAGCGCGCAGGCATCGACGACATGCCAGGAAAGGCGCGGATCTTCTCCAGCTCTCCGGATGGCAGCACCTGGCTCAAGCCGGACTCGGTGAGCCAGCGCTACGCGCGCATGTGTGCCCGCAAGCCCCTCCAATGGGACATGCACATCCACCAACTCCGCCACTACTCGGCAACGGAACTGATCTCCGCCGGAGTCGACGTAACGACTGTCGGTGGGCGACTGGGCCACGGAGGCGGAGGTTCGACCACGCTCCGGTTCTACAGCGCATGGAAATCCGAGGCTGACCAGCGTGCGGCGGGCACCTTGTCGACGCGCTTGCCGGAGTTGCCGGTAGCGCTCGATCCGGCTGGTTCGTTCAGGGCCACAATCCAACCAATCGAGGATAAGCACTACCAGCGCATAGCCGCCGACCTGCGTGGAGCGATCACATGCGGAGCGCTCAAACCTGGCGAAAGGCTCCCGGCTTTCGAGGCTCTCGCCGATCGCTACGGCGTGGTGGCCAACACGGTGCAACGCGCGGTGAAGGTGCACAGAAAAGAGGGGCTTGTAATGGTCAGTCGAGGACGCCGAGCAGTCGTTACACAACGAGGGGAGCGAGCTGCAGAAGCTATGGCTTGATCTGTGACTAGGTGTGAATACGCGTGGACTAATCAATCGCTAGATGGCGCATGATGTTTCGTATGTCGTTCTCGTCATCTTCGTACGTTTGATCGAGCTCTTCTTCAGCCCACATGATGTTCTTGGGCACGTCAAGGGTGTTTTTGTGGTGTTCAAGAGCTTGGACGGCCTTGGAGTATCCGGGAAACACTGAATCTGGCGTCTCGTATTTCGCATCGATTATATCGACCATTTCCTCTAGTTCCCTCCAGTTGATATCCTTTCGGCTGCCGTGTACCCATGCATCCATTTCTTCCTCGATCAGCCGGTCGATGCTGTATTCGACATTAGTCAATGCCCAGTAAGGTGCGATACCGAGTTCGTCGAGAAGTTGCTGAGCATCGGTAGCATCTTCCCAAGTGGAAAGATCGTTGGTAAGCCAGTTGGCTGCTTGAGTGACGATTCGTTCCCGTTCTCGGCAAGCGACAGGATGCTTACAGATCGCCACGGCCTGAACAACCGAAACAAGGTCTCGACGGTCCCAAATTTCTTCGGTCCAGTTGCCTGCAAACTTGTTCATCACTACTTGGACAACGCCGTCCAGATCTAACATTGAAGATATTCGTAGAGCAATCGTCGCCCTCCATGTCCAGTCCGACAGATCCTGTTCGTCATGTTGGTCGAAAAGCCGAATTATGCCAGCTTCGACTAAGGTTGAATTGCGTGAGAGCTGCGCGAGGAGTTCAGCGCCTTTCCAACCATTTGCTAGCGTCCACAGATTGGCTATTCGACTAAATTTCGTTACGCTGGCAAGTAGGTGCTTCACCGTGGCATGCTGGCCGGCTACGTATTCATGCATATAATCGCGTATCGATGGATTGTGGTAGCTTAAAAAGACTCCATTGTGTCGTGGTGTGATTCGTATCATTGTATCTTCGAGAGTATCCAATGCCTTACGAAATTCACGAGGTTCATCGCTCAGATGCAATGTTGCGCAATACGCGTACCATGCTTCCTCTAGAGTTTCGATGGTGACGCTTCCTGCAAATGTGAACAAGACCAGCAAGACGTGAATCGCGGCGTCCTCAAGCTCGTACTCGACGATATGCTCCCAAAGTGCACGCGGGCTTTGTAGGTTGTTCAAAACCGTGTTGACGACATCCTTGGGATCATTGGCGTAGGCGAGTTCCAAACTTTGAGCGATGATCCGGGGGTTGAAATTAGGATGAAGAACAATATCCCGGTAAACTGAAGACCTTGAGAACTCTTTCTTCACGGCTGAAGGAAGATCTGCATAGAACACATGATTGTAAAGTATCTCTGCTCGAATAACTTTGGTGTAATCTGACAGATCAAGGACGCATGTCATGATATTGAAGTCATGCATGGAGAGCCGGGAATAATTTTGACGAGCCTGTGCGAGGATGTACTCCCTCGTTGTCAGGGCGAACCGTTTGTTGGACTCTGCGCATAACCGATAGAAGCCGACTATCTTCGTTTTTATTTAGTTTGTCTGCTAGGGTGGTCTGTCTGCCCCAGGAAGTCATCGTAGTAAAATAGCTGCGGTTTATCGGGATTCCATAGTCGATTTACTTCGTCGACATCCTCCGATACTTCAATTAACTCGTATCCAGTTGCGAGATGTTGAGCGGCAAGTACTCTTGCTAGTGTTGTCTTTCCGATCCCTGGAAGGCCAGCGATCACGCAGACATGAGTATTAGTCAATATCTCTAAAGCCCGAGAAAAGCTCTGGTTTGGAACGTAGGTGCGGATGCTTTCATTGAGTTCTTCTGCTAGTGCAGCTGAACGCGTCACAATGTCCTTGTTAAGAAGTGCCTCCAGGACGGCG
>NZ_JBJMIE010000198.1:0-6248 GCF_045807065.1 Actinophytocola sp.
ATCACGACCGCAGGGTTCAGGTACGCGCCTGACTTGAAGGACGCGAGCACGCCGGCCATGACCGCGAAGCCCCAGCCGAAGTTGATGAGCAGGAACCCGCCGTCCTTGCCCTTGGATTTGGCCAGCAGCACGTTGGCCACGACCCCGGCACCCAGCAGGATCAGCGTGCCGGTGCCCAGCGTCTCACTGACGAACACCTCTCCGAGAGACACGTCGCCTCCATTCGTCGTTGAACGGCCGTGTCACACCGACACGAACAAGGGCGACGCTAGGGAGGGGTCCGACCAGCCAGCAACGCCGAGAGGTCGACATTGTCGAACGCGACCAGCCCGCGCCGTGTGACGGTACGATCACTCCCCCGCCTGGACAGGCCGAATCACCGCGACGCGCGACCCGCGCACCGTTCGACATTGCCGACGGCGTCCTGTTTGTATAGGTTGCCTGATGTGCCCGGTCCGATCCAGTCGATCGAGCGTGCTGCGGCGATGTTGCGCCTGCTCGCACGCGGCTCCGGCCATCACGGGCTGGCCGAGATCGCGGCTGCGCTCGGCCTGCCGAAGGGCACCGCGCACGGCATCCTGCGCACGCTGCAGCGGGTCGAGTTCGTCGAGCAGGACCAGTCTACCGGCCAGTACCGCCTCGGCGCCGCGCTGCTCCACCTCGGCACGAGCTACCTGGACGCGAACGAGCTGCGGTCCCGGTCCATCAACTGGGCGGACACCCTGGCCGCCCGCAGCGGCCACGAGGTGCGGATCGGCATGCACCTCGACGGCGCGGTCCTGGTCGTGCACCACGTGTTCCGCCCGGACGACACGATGCAGACGCTGGGCATCGGCGCCATGCTGCCCCTGCACGCGACCGCGCTGGGCAAGGTCCTGCTCGCCTACGACGCCGGCCTGTTCGCAACCGTCCGGCGCGACGAGCTGACCTCGCTGACCCGGCGCACCATCGTCAAGCCGGCCGCGCTGGAGCGGGGGCTCGCGGAGGTGCGGGCGTCCGGGTGGGCGAGCGAGGCCGAGGAGTACATGCCGGGCGAGGCCAGCCTGGCCGCGCCGATCCGCATCCCCGGCGGTCTCGTCGTCGGGGCGATCGGGATCTCGGGGGCCGTCGACCGGATCTGCCAGGCCGCCAACCGGCCGAAGGCGACCCTGGTGGACCAGGTGTGCCGCGCCGCGGACGCGGTGTCCCGCGAACTCGGCCCCGCGAACTGAGGAACTCGACAATGGCGCAGCGTTTTGTGATGGCGATCGACCAGGGCACCACCTCGACCCGATGCATCGTCTTCGACAGCAACGCCCGGCTCGTGTCGGTCGCGCAACGCGAGCACCGGCAGCACTACCCGCGTCCGGGCTGGGTCGAGCAGGACGCGGTGGAGATCTGGCGCAACGTGGACCGGATCATGCCGCAGGCGTTGCGGGACGCGGGGATCGGCGCGGACCAGGTCGTCGCGCTGGGTATCACCAACCAGCGCGAGACGTGCGTGGTGTGGGACCGGCACACCGGCGCACCCGTCGGCCGGGCCATCGTGTGGGAGGACATCCGGACCGAGGAGCTGGTCGGGGACCTGCGCGACCGGCCCGACGCCGACGACGTGCAGGCCCGGTGTGGGCTGCCGCTGGCCACGTACTTCTCCGCGCCGAGCCTGCGCTGGATGCTGGACCACACGCCCGGCCTGCGGGAGCGCGCCGAACGCGGCGACGTGCTGTTCGGCACCATGGACACCTGGCTGATCTGGAACCTCACCGGCGGGGTCAACGGCGGCCTGCACGTCACGGACGTGACCAACGCGTCGCGGACCATGCTGATGAACATCACCACCCAGCAGTGGGATCCCGCGCTGCTGTCCTTCTTCGACATCCCCGGCGCCATGCTGCCGCAGATCCGCCCCACCACGGAGATCCACGGCCGCACCACCCGTGTCGTGCCGGGCCTCCGCCTCACGGCGGCCCTGGGTGACCAGCACGCCGCGCTGTTCGGGCAGACGTGCTTCGCCGAGGGCGAGACGAAGTGCACGTACGGCACGGGCAGCTTCCTGCTGATGAACACCGGCACGAAGCTCATCCGCTCGTCACACGGCCTGCTGACGACGATCGGCTACCAGCTCGGCGGCGAGCCGGTGACCTACGCGCTGGAGGGGTCGATCGCCGTCACCGGCTCGCTGGTGCAGTGGTTCCGCGACAACCTGGGCCTCATCCACAGCGCCGCGGAGATCGAGACACTGGCCAGGACGGTCAAGGACAACGGCGGTTGCTACATCGTGCCGGCGTTCTCGGGTTTGTTCGCGCCGCACTGGCACAGCGAGGCACGCGGCCTCATCGTGGGACTGACCTCGTACATCACCAAGGGGCACCTGGCCCGCGCGGTCCTGGAGGCCACCGGCTGGCAGACCCGCGAGGTCGTCGACGCGATGAACGCCGACCTGGGCACACGGACCGCGGTACTGAAGGCGGACGGCGGCATGACGGCCGACCACCTGCTGATGCAGTTCATCGCGGATGTGCTGGACATCCCGGTGATGCGCCCGATGGTCGCCGAGACGGTGTCGCTGGGCGCGGCCTACGCGGCCGGCCTGGCGGTCGGCTACTGGCCCGACCTGGAGGGCCTGCGCCGCAACTGGCACCTGGCGGCCCGCTGGACCCCGCAGATGGACGCCGGCCACCGCGAGGAGGAGTACGGGAACTGGAAGCGCGCGGTGGAGCTGACGTTCGGCTGGGCCAAACCCCGCCACGCCGCCCGCCTCTGACCCCCGCGATTCCCCGACGGGCTCGAAACGGGACACGCGGGGAGTCGCGAGCGGGGGGCGTCCCCGCGAGCCGGACGCCGCGTAGCGATGAATCAACCACCGTTGTTCCGGGGTTCACCCGGCGCTTGCTTTCTTGGTAGGACAGGAACGTCACCATGTCCGGTGACCTTGTCCCCTGCCAAGGAGGTTCTCCGTGCGTACCCCGCAACGCTGGACGAAGCGCCTCGCCGTCACCCTGGCCGCCTTCGCGTCCCTGGTCGGCGTGTCGACCATCGTCACCCCGGCCGCCGACGCGAGCGTCCACAGCTCGTGCACCATCTCCCGCTGCTCAGCCGCCCGCTCGGCCGACACGACCTGGGAGTCCAAGAACTACCCCGGCAGCCGCGGCTGGTACAGCTGGCCGAACGGCCAGTGCAACTTCGCCGGTGGCACCTACAACAACCTCGAAGCCGAACTCCCGAACGGCCACTCCTACCGGGAGTTCGACGTCTACCCCCGCACCTGCGGCGCCTCCCGCGACGCCTACCGCATCGTCGTCGACCTCACCGCCGGCGTGACCTACTTCTCCCCCGACCACTACACCAACTTCTACCGCCTCTGACCGCGTTCCCCGGCCCGCGTCAGCGCCAACTGGCGCGGGCCTCCGCGCGCCGACCCATCCGTTGCCAATCCATGGTTCTCCGTCATATTCGTGTCATGGATGACGAGAAGGTGCGGCCGTTGATCGGGGTCGACGGGATCGCCGCTCCCAAGTGGGCGGCGTCGGACAGGGCGGTGGCTGAGGCCAGTTGGTGGCAGACGGTTCGGTCGGTGCCGGCGGCTGTGGCGACGGTGATCCGCCTCGCGTGGCAGGGCTCTCGGTCCCTCACGGTGGTGGCCGGCGTGCTGCACCTGCTCTCGGGCTGTGTGACGGCCTTCGGGCTGCTGGCCACCGCCAACCTCCTCACCGAGCTGCTCGAGCGCGGCCCCACACCGGAACGGGTCCTGGCCGCCCTGCCGGCGATCGTCCTGGTGCTGGTGGCCTACTCGCTGCGTGCCGGGCTCGATGCCGCGGTCGCGATGGTGCAGGGCATGCTCACGCCGCAGGTCGAGCTGGCCGCTCGCGACCAGATGTACACGGCGGTCCTCGGGGTCGAGGCCGCCGCGTTCGACGACGCCGACTTCCAGGAGTTGGTTCGCCAGGGCGGTGAGCACGGCAGCCGCGCCATCCGCAGCTCCATCCGCAGCGTCGCGGACCTGCTGTCGTCCGTGGTGTCGCTGGTCGCGGCCCTGGTGACGGTCGCGGTGTTCAGCGGGTGGCTGCTGCCGGCACTGCTGGTCGCCGCGGTCGTGGACGCCTGGGCCGCGATGCGGGCCGCCAAGCTCAACTACGCCTCGTTCCTCCACATGATCACCCGGCAGCGGCAGGAGTGGGTGATCGGCGACCTGATCACCACCCGCGAGGCGGCGCTGGAGGTCCGGGCGTTCACCACCCAGCCGGTGCTGCTCGCGGAGTACCGCCGGGTGGCGCGGATCCTCGCGGCCGAGGCGGTGCGGGTGGAGCGGCGGCAGACCTGGATCCAGCTCATCGGCCGAGCCGTGGCCGGGGTCGGGACCGCGCTGGCGTACGTCGTGCTCGGGTGGCTGCTGTACGTCGAGGCCATGCCGCTCGCCCTCGCCGGCGCCGCGGTGGTGGCGATGCGCACCGGCTCCACCGCGCTGCGGCAGACGATGTACCAGGTCAACCAGCTGTACGAGTACAGCTTCCACATCGACCTCTTCCGCAAGCTCCTCGTCGACACCCGCGAGCGGAGCGGCCCGGCGCCGGTCACCGAGGCACCACCCAACCCCACCACCATCGAGCTCCGCGACGTCTCCTACACCTACCCCGGCCAGGACACCCCCGCCCTCCACGGGATCTCGCTGAAGGTGCGGCGCGGCGAGGTCGTCGCGCTGGTCGGCGAGAACGGCTCCGGCAAGTCGACGCTGGGCAAGCTGATCACCGGCCTCTACCGCCCGACGACGGGCACGGTGCTGTGGGACGGCATCGACATCGCCACCGCCGACCCGCGCACCGTGCACGCGCAGGTCTCCGTCATCACCCAGGAACCGTTGCGGTGGCCGGTGACCGCGGCGGACAACATCCGCATCGGGCGACTCGACCGCGACAGCCGGGACGGCACCCTCTGGGTCCCGCACGCCGCCACCTCCGGCGCGGACGAGGTCATCGAGTCGTTGCCACGCAAGGAGGACACGATCCTGTCCCGCACCTACGAGGAGGGCAAGGACCTCTCCGGCGGCCAGTGGCAGCGGCTGTCGGTGTCGCGGGGCGCGTACCGGCAGGCGCCGGTGCTGGTGGCCGACGAGCCCACGGCCGCACTGGACGCCAAGGCGGAAGCCAAGGTGTTCGAGGCACTCCAGGCGGCGAGCCGCGACTCCGACGGCGACCGCACGACGATCCTCGTCACCCACCGCCTGTCCAACGTGCGGCACGCGGACCGGATCATCGTGCTGGAGCGCGGCCGCATCACCGAGGACGGCACCCACGACGAACTGATGACCCGCGACGGCCTCTACGCCGAGCTGTACTCGTTGCAGGCCGCCGCCTACAGCTGAGCCCCTTTCCGCTGGTGAAAGCGGTTATCGATGGAGTGGACCTGGCGCGCCGCGCCTGTGTTTCGCGCGGCCGCGGACCTAGCGTGGCCGCCATGGGCAATCGTTACACGTCGGCCGCGTATCGGGAACTGGGCGCCATGCTGCGCCAGGTACGGACACGGGCCGGCCTCACCTCGACGGAGCTGGCACACCGCTTGGGCTGGTCCCTGACCACGGTCTCCCGCATGGAGAACGGCCGCCGCCCCTCGACCACCACCGACGTGATCCAGTACGCCGTCATGTGCGGGGCGAAGATGCCAGACCTACCACCACTCCTGGAGTTCACGAGGGTGGCCGAACGCAAACAAGGCTATTACCTCTCGGACAACAAGATCACCGGATCACTCCAATCACTGATCTTCCACGAGGCCGCGGCAACACACGTGACCGTCTACGAACCGCTGGTAGTTCCCGGACTCCTGCAAACTCCCGCCTACGCCCGCGCCCTCATCACCGCCCTCAACCCGAGCATCACAGCGGAACGACTGAAGGCGACGATCCGCACCCGCGTCGAGCGGCGGCGGGTTTTGTCCGTGCCAAATCCCGCCCAGTTCACTTTCTACCTCCACGAGGATGCCCTGCGGCGCCGGATCGGCACCGACGAGATCATGCAGGAGCAGCTGCTACAGCTGGTTCTCACCGCCGCACTGAGCAACGCCTCGATACGCATCGTGCCGTCCGCGGCCGCCGAGCGATCGGTATTCGGCGGCGCCTTCCAGATGATGGAGTTCCCAGAACATCGGCCGATCGTGTCCGTGGACATCCTCCGATTTGGTGGCCTGATCCTCGAAGACCCCGACTACGTTCACGATTACCTGGACATAGTGCCCATGCTCGCTGACGTCGCCCTTGATAAGGGACAATCCCGGGA
>NZ_JBJMIE010000199.1:0-10404 GCF_045807065.1 Actinophytocola sp.
CATCACCACGCCCAACGAGACCACTGCGGATGGTCCGTCTCGCACGAGCAACCAGCGACCGCGCCCGGCCTGTGGTGCTCCGTGCAGTGCCCAGCTCGCACTGTTCGCCGCACCGCCAATGGCCGAGATGGACTGGGACGCACAGGACGTTGTCGTGGTCGGTAACTCCGGCGGGAAGGACTCCGCGCTGTGCCTGGACACGGTCTGCCGGGAGGCTGACGCGGCGGGCGCGCTGCACAAGGTCCGGGTGCTGCACTGTGACCTCGGTTCAACACCTGGTGGCCAACTGGTGGAGTGGCCAGGTGCTGAAGATGTCGCGCGTCGCCAGGCTGCCCGGTACGGGGTGCCGTTCGCGGTGCGCCGCAGCGCTCGCTGGTCGAGCCTGTTCGCCCGGATCCTCTCGCGCGGCAGGTGGCCGGGCCACTTCGCTCGGTACTGCACCAGCGAGCTGAAGACGGCAGTCGGGCGGGACTACATCGACGAACTCGCCCGTGAGAAGGGCCTCAGCCGGCCGATCCGCGCCGGCTACGCCCTTGGGATGCGCGCCGAGGAGTCCGCCGCAGGCGCGAAGAAACCGGTCGTCGAGCGGCACCGCATGACCGCGGCAACGAAGCGGATCGTGCACACCTGGCTGCCCATCCACCACCTCACCGAGACACAGGTCTGGTCCACGATCCGCTCCCAGTCCCTGCCCTACCACCCCGCCTACGACCAGGGAATGCGACGGCTTTCCTGCCGCTTCTGCCCCCTCGCGGCACGGGAGGACCTGGTCCAGTCCGCACGGCTGAACCGCGAGTTGGCGCAGGAGTACGCCGACGCCGAGACCCGCATGGGCGAGCCCTTCAAGAAGAACCTGCCCATGCGCCGCATCATCGAACTTGCGCGGCACAGCTGACCGACGCCGCCCTACTTGTCCATGGCCGGGCGCCCTCACAGGCGTCCGGCCATTGGCCTTTGCTGGCCTCGGCTTGGGAGCACCGATGGCGACCGAGAGTGCGCTGTAGCGGCGAACAACGGGCAGCCCGACTGACCGTTGCCACGCCGCGTCGGACCCGCACCGATGGCGTCGATGCTGCCGACATCCTCCAGGACCGCAGCGGATGCAGCTGGGTGGTTTCCGCGTCCACGACGAGCCGCTCGGGACCAACGAACGCTCCTCCTTGGGCGCTGAGATGACTCACGAAAACCGCGTACTCCCGGGCCGTTTCAGCCCAAAACCACATACCCCACCGGGGTATTATTGGTGTGTCGGATTCCGGTGAACACGCCCGGTCGTGCCGACACCAATCCCAAGCAAATCCATTACATCGAGGATGAGGAGAGCCTGCTGTGGAAACCAGCAACAGCCGCCAGGACGGCGACACCGAGCAGAACCAGAGCGCGTCCGGAGCGGGGGTCCCCCAGGCCGATGAGGCTCAGGGAACCTACCGTGAGTTGAGGTTCGAAGAGTTCCCAGACAACGGGCACATGCTGGTGGTCTTCGAGGAGTGGGACGCGGTCTACTGGCTGGCCGACCGGCACGCGGTGATCCGGGGCGGATCGGTGGAACTCGACGGCCCGGGGCAGCGGCTGCTCGAAGCGCGGGCCGACGACCGCGGGATGGTCACCTTCAGGCACGTGCGCGAGTACAACGTCGCCGAGGTCGTCGAGGGGACGCCAGCGGCCCGCGCGGTTGCCCAGCTGACCGACCCGGATCGCATCGAAGAAACCCTGTACCCGCCCTACATCGCGGACACGATGTCGCGGCCCAAGCGCCCGTATTTGCAGCATCCCGAGGGCCTGATCTATCGGAACGCCGTGGTGCTCGACCGCGAGCGCCACGTGATCTACTGGCTGCTCACCGACTACGACCGGTTGGAGAACTCCGGGGTGTTCGAGGCCATGCTGGGCGGCTACGGCCCGGTGTACTGGGGCGGCACCTGCGAAAGCACCAGCTACCCGGAATGGGTCTTGCCCTACCTGATCAACGACGCGCTCAGCCGGTGGTAGCGGCCGCGTCTGGGTGACTGCAGTGCCCCGTTCCCGGCCTCCCCGGGAGCGGGGCGTTGTGCTACCTCGGCACCGACGCACCAGGCCCAGCGCGTGAGCTGACTGCGCACGGCGGGAAGTGGGGTGACGGAGGCCGGAAGCGGGCATCTGGGTCGTGGTCTATGCGTGCCGGCCGCCAGGTGCATACTCCGCCGAGGACGGTCGCGCGTGGAGCTGCGCCCGCTTGCCACCGCGCGCAGCAGCTCACAACCGGCGGGTTTCCACGCTGGCACTGTCCGGGCCCGTACACACGATAGGTGGATGCAATTGGGCGCGTGTTTCCGCGCCCACGCGAAGCGGATAAGGTGTGCTTTCAGAGCGTCCGGCAACATGCGTTAATTCGCCTCCCCGCACAGAGCAAGATATGCAAAAACTTAAAGTTTTTGCGCAGGCCGCTGCGCGGCCTGCCATACTGGCCCTACGGGCCGAAACGAGGTGGGGGCCTCGGGCCGGCCGGCCGAATCGGGGGAACGGCAATGGTTTCGGGGGGAACCGGGCCGCAGGATGAACTGCTGCCCGAGTTGAAGAATCGTGAACACGCCAAAGGTGAGCGTCGCAGGCAACGCGCCACCATCTTGTACACCGATGTGGAGTGGGCGCGGATCGTCGCGGCTGCCGCGATGGCAGGCAAGCGTCCGGGCGCGTGGATAGCCGAGGTCGCGCACGATGCCGCGCGGTGGCGGCTCAGTGGGTTGCCGGCCAGTCGGGAAGTGCTCGTCGAGTTAGCCGAGCAGGTGCGGTCGACGCGGAACGTGCTGGCCAACATCGGTGGGAACTTGAACGATGTCGCCAAGCACGCCAACTCCACCCACGAGGTGGCCTCCATCCGCGAGCAGGCCGACGCGGTGCTGCGGATGGTGCGGCGCCTGGTGTCCCGCACCGATGAGCAGTTGGGCCAAGTGACCGAGGTGTTGCGGTCGTGATCGCCCACGTGGTGAAACCGTACGGATGGCGGCCCGCCGGGTTGATCGCCTACCTGTTCGGACCGGGACGTCATGAGGAGCACCGCAACCCGCGAGTGGTCGCCAGTTGGGATGGAGCGCCGGGCTTCCATCAGCCGCCGAAGCTGCCCGCCGTGCGGTTGGGCGAGGAGGTGATCGAGCCGGGTGAGTTCGACTTCGACTTGCGTCCGCTGAACGCGACGATGGAGGAATGGCCACGACGGGCCAAGCTCCCGGTCAGCAGCCCGCCACCCGGCCCGCCGGTCCTCGGTGACCCCGCCGCGCAGCGGGAGGCCGAGTACTGGTCGGAGTGGCTTCGTGCCTCGGGGAAGCGCAGGCCTCCTCGAGAGGCGCCGGAGTGGGTGCGGTGGCACCGCTACGACCCGAAGGCGGAGCGGATCGTGCTGCGGCCAGGCTACGTGTGGCATTGCCCGGTCCGGCTCCACGCCGACGATCCCACGCTGACCGATGCGCAGTGGGAGATGATCGCGCAACGGTTGATGACAGCGGTCGGGATTCAGCAGGAGGGCGCGCGATGGATCGCTGTGCGGCACGCCGATGATCACATCCACCTGGTCGCCACGCTCGTGTCGGAGACGACCGGTCGACGGGTCTACCCGCGCAACGACTTCGCCAAGCTGCGGGAGACATGCCAGCAGTTGGAGAAGGAACTCGGGCTGACCCCGACTCCGGATATCGACTGGACCGCGTCGCGTCAACCCACGCGCCGTGAAGTGGGCAAGGCGGAGCGCACCGGACGTCGGGAACCGGCCCGGGTCGAGCTGCGGCGTGTGGTCAGTCAGGCTGCGGCGGCATCCCGCGATGGTGGGGAGTTTCTGCGGTTGCTCCAGTTGGAAGGTCTCGTGGTACGGGTCCAACGCACGAGTGCTGGCGAGGTCCGCGGCTACGCGGTCGGGCTGCCCACGGACGTGAACGCTGAGGGCAGGCCGGTGCTCTACTCCGGGAGCAAACTAGCGCGCGATCTGACGTGGCCGAAGCTGTTTGAGCGGTGGGCCAGCACACCCACCCGCGAACCCGTCCCGCTCCCGCGCACCGAGAGCGGCCATCCCACCCCCGCGGCACGCCGCGGCGTGCTCGCCGAGGCGGCCGAGGTGGTCAACCGCGCCGCCGCCGCGCTTCACGCCGGCCACGAAGACGGCGACGGCGTCGCCCACGCCGCCGGCGAAGTTCTCGCCACGTTGTCGGCCGCCAAGGAAGGCCGCGAGCCGGGCGAGCTGAGCGCGGTACTCGACACCTTCGACCGCGCCACTCGTACGCCCGCACGAGGGACGCCAGGCGACTTGGGGCCGTTGGCTCGCGAGCTGCGCTGGGCCGCCCGCCACCTCGCCCGTGTCGGCGCCCTGTCAGGGCGTGGACACGAGAAGTTCGCCACCGCGGCCCTGCTCGTTGCGCTGGCGTCGCTGATCGCCGAGATCGGCGCGTGGCACCAGATGCGCGGGCGCGTCCACCACGCCGCCGCCGCACACCGTGCCGCGCGAGCGATCCCGGCAGATATCGCCGGAAGGCCGACGCGGCTCGGTGCCAGCACAAGGCCCGATCCGGTGAGGGAGAGAACAGGGCATGCGACTCAGCCGAGTCATCCCCGTCGGGTAGCGTCTCCACCCACGCAAGCACCGCGCCGACGTGGACTGCGCTAAGGGGTCGTGCTCGTCATCGGGGAAGAGGCCGCTACGTCCGCGGAGTGTCCTCGTCGGGCACGGACTGTGGACCTCTCCCGCGACCGGGACCGGTTCAACATCCGGTCCGCAACGCTGCGGGACCCGCGTCCGATCAATGTCCGGCGGAGGTCCGCCAGGACGAGGTCACGACCGGTCCGGTCCGGACAGGTCACCGGACGCCGCAGTGTCATCGTCCCGGTCCCAGTCCACGATCGGGCGGCACACCGTCACATCCGAGGTGTGCGCGTGCTCGAACCCGGTGAGACGGTAGGTGTACTGGCGTCCATCCCGGTACGGGTGATGGTCATGGAGGGCGCAGACGAGCTGTTCGCAATCCCGGAGCGAGTTGAGCCCTTCAGGGAGCCGCTTCGCTGGTTGCCTGTGCTCCGGGTCGTAGAAGGGGTTGATGATGACGATGCCGGTAACCCAGTCGGGGTCTCGATCGTCGGGCAGGGGCGATGGCGTGACGAAGCAGTGGATCGGCTGCACAGTGTCGGCGTACGGCTTGGCTGGACGGTGGCGGGTGACGGACTCGTCGGCGCGGGGACGGAAGTACAACCCCTCGTGGACCCCGACCGACCGGCATAGTTGCAGCAACGGCCCGTTGTCCAGCGGTATCCCCTGAAGCTGGAATGACAGGTGGGCGAACTCCGTGAGCCGGCTGCTCTCTGCGGACAGCTTCGCGGTGAGCGTGTAGAACCCGCCGTCGCAATGATCGACGTAGCAGATCTCCTCGCTGTGGTGAGCCTCCGGGGTGCTGGCTCGCTTGCCCCAGTTCGGCAACTCGGTCGCGAAGGCGGCGCACCCCAGGCCGTGCCAGTTCCTCGTTGACTGCTGGATGCTCCACCGCGCCTCGGGCGTCGCCCACCCGAGGTCGGCCAGCCTGTCGACGAGGTCGAGGACCTCCTGCTCGTCGTAGACCCCGGGAGTGAGGTCGAGTGTGACGCCATGCCCGGCGGCGGGAACCCAATCGATATCGCGGAGGTCCTGGACGAAGACGAGTGGGTCGAACCGTCCCCCGCACTCCACGACTGGGCTTTCCGCCCCTTCAACGTTGATGAAGCGGCCCTCGGCTGGAGGGAGCGCGACGCGGCGCTTGCTGGTGCGTTTCCTCGGTGGCGCGTCAAGCAGCACGGTGCCGTCCCCGATCAGGGCATCCTTCTTGCGCCAGAGCAGGCTCAACAAGGACTCCCCCCACGGCCGTGTGACCAGCCGTAGCTCCTCACCGGAGATCAGCAGAATCGGCTGCCACCGGTGGTCCCCGACATCCTGCACCGCCGTACTGGTGAAGCCCGACATGCTGACCAGCAGCCCGACGACCGAGCGGTCGATCCGTCGCAGCCGTGCTCGGAGACTGTCGATGTCGCCGATGTCGGCCTTGTCGGTTTGCCACTTGCACTCAACCAGGTACGTCTCGGTGGTCCGGGACGCGAATACGTCGGTCTGCCGTGGACGCGCGGCGCCCGCGTCCTGACGAACACTAAAGTGATCTTGACGGAATAATGCGGCCACGAAGTGCTCAAGGGCCCGCCCGCGTCGGGTCGGCTCAAACTGCTCAATCGCGTCCAGCCGATCTGGCGAGATGTCTACCACCGCATCATTCTCACGTCCCGGCCGTGCCGGCCACCGCTTCGACTCACGGGCCCCGGCGAAGTTTCGTGGCTGTATCAGCGTCGTGTCGTTGGCCCATGTCCTTGCCGCTCGGCGCTACGAGGTGTGGATGGCCGGGAAGGCCCGCGTCTCGTCGTAGGTGGTGCCGGTGGTCAGGCAGTGGTGGAGGCAGGTGAGGAGGCGGCCGTAGAGGTTGCGGAGCGCAGCGGCGTGTCGGTCGCCGGCTGCGCGGCGGCGGTCGTAGTGGGCTCGGCAGCCCGGTGATCGGGTCAGACTGGAGAAGGCCCACTGATGCCCGGTGGCTTTGAGGATCTTGTTTGCGGCGTGTCGGTGTCGAACGTTGACTATTGACCGGACTACGACGCGACACGCCGAGTTGGCCGAGATACCCGACTCGTTTCGACCGGTAGACCTCACGCACCTTGATCGAGAAAGGGGTGCGGGGTGTTCGATGACATAGCCCGGGACATCGCGGCGATCCGGTTGCCCCGATGGGGCCGGGTGGTGCGAGCCGATGGGCCGGTGCCGTGGCTGGTGGTCGACAATGAGGGCGTACCGGTGGAGCCGATCCGCCAGTACTTGACCGACTTCGTCGCGAGGGACACCAGCAAGGGCTCAGTGCGCAGCTATGCGTACGTGTTGATGCGCTGGTGGCGCTGGCTGCGTGCGTTGGGCGTCGAGTGGGACAAGGCGACCCCGGTCGAGGTCCGTGACTTGGTGTTGTGGCTACAGCAGGAACGCAAGCCACGCCAGGCACCGCGCACGGCGTCTGCAGCCACGGCGGGCACGGTCAACTCGATCACCCGGAAGCAGCACCTCGGTGACGGGTACGAGCCGCGCACGATCCGGCACTCGAACGCGGTGGTCCGGGCGTTCTACGCGTTCTGGATCGACGATGCCGGGGCGGGTCCGCTGATCAACCCGGTGCAGCTCGACCGCCGCCACCGGGCTCGGCGGCCGCATGCTCATCACAACCCGCTGGCGCCGTTTCGTCCGGAGGGCAAGATTCGCTACAACCCGAAGGTCCCCAAGCGCCGACCGCGAGAGATGCCCGACAACTGCTGGAAGGACGTGTTCGGCGGGCTGCGCTCGAACCGAGATCGGGCACTGCTGTCGATGGACATCAGCTGCGCGGCCCGCGCGTCCGAATTACTCGGCGTCCGCGGCGTGGACCTGGACTGGGGCGACCAACTCGTGCGGGTGACTCGCAAGGGCACCGAGGCTGAGCAGTGGCTGCCGGCCAGCGAGGAGTCGTTCACCTGGCTACATCTTTACCTCGCCGATCTTGGTGAACCGCTGGACCCGAACGACCCGATCTGGTGGACCCTACGGCGCCGCGACCACGGCGACGGTCTCCGGCGCCAGCCGTTGAACTACGAGGCGCTACGGGCGGTCTGGCGGCGGGTCAACGCCGTATTGGGCACGAACTGGACCATGCACGACCTCCGCCACACCGCTTCCCTGCGTATGTCCCGCGACGAGAGCCTCTCGATGAAGGACGTGCAGGTCATCCTCGGTCACGCCCACCTCGCCACCACCGCCGACGTCTACACCGTCGAGGACGAAGTCCAGGTCATCCGTCGCGTCCAACGCCACCTGGCCGAACGCGAACACCGCGCACAGCAGCCACCACCGGTCGCGAGCGCCTATGACGCCACCGACCTGGACGTGCTTTTCGGGAGGAAGCTGTCGTGACCGACCTGATCGAGACAGTGGAGGCGCTCTTTCCTGGTCAGCAGCGCACCCCCGGCATCGCCAAGTGGCACGATGAGCTGTTGGAGGCTCCGGTCCCTGGTGGGGACCGGGATCGGTGGTCCATCGACGCGATCCTTGGCCTGTTCCCGGATTTGCCTACCTGGCCGTCGACGAACCTGCGGAACGGTCGTCGAGGCCGTATCACCAGCGGCGGCCGCACGATCTTGGAGTGGTTGGCGTCCCATCCCGGGGACGGATGGCAGCAACGATGGGTCAACTCGGGCGCGGACAGCGGCATGGACTGGGTCGACACCGTCATCGACGGCGATGCGCGCAGCTCCGTCACGGTCCGGGCGAACGTCGGCGCCGGGTTGACCAGTCTATTGCTCTGCCGAGCCGTCTTTCCCAGCTATCGGTTCTTTGCCGCTTACAAGGCTCATGTGCTCTACGGCTACGCACGAGAAGCCTTTCGGCCAGACTTGTTTGCCCTGTTCGGAACCCGGGCTGAGGAACTCAAGCTGCCGTCGGTGGCACTCAGGCAAGCGCTGGTCGTGATCAGCAAGATCGTGCTGCACACCGGTCGCGACGTCGACCAGCTCACCGGCGAGGACATCCTGACGTTTCGGGCCTGGCAACTGCGTCACAGAACCAACAACAACGGCGGCGGCGCCTACGGCGTCGGACCAGCATGGGCCTTGCTCCACGGTGTCGCGCAGCTCGGTGATCATGCGACGCTCACGGACGCGCTGCGACATGGCCAGCGCCCCACGACGGAACTGGTCGACGCCTACCAGGTCCGGTGCCGTGCGGTGCGCGACGTGCTCGTCCGCTACCTCGACGAACGTCGACCCGCGCTCGACTACAGCAGTTTCACCAGCCTGGTCGGCACCCTCGTAGGCAGCTTCTGGGCTGACATCGAGCGCCATCAGCCCACGGTCGACACCCTCGACCTCCCCCGAGATGTCGCCGCGGCCTGGAGGGAACGGGTGAAGATTGTCGTCGGGAAGGACGGAAGCGTCCGGCCTCGGAAGGGGCACCACGGCATCCTCACCCTGGTCCGCGGCTTCTACCGCGACCTTCAGGAGTGGGCGGTGGAGGACCCGTCCTGGGCGCAGTGGAGCTTCCCCAGCCCGGTCCGCAAGAGCGACCTCGCTGGCCAGGGGAGGGCCATGAAGAAGCGGGCGGCTGCGATGCACCAACGGGTTCGGGAGCGACTTCCACACCTGCCGGTCCTGGTCGACACCGCTGAGCGGCACAAGGCCGACATGGCGGCCCTGCACACCACTGCCTCGAGTGTCGCGATCGGAGACGTGTTCGTCCACAACGGGCGCAGGTACTGCCGCACGGCACCGAAGGCATACGAGACGACCTACTACCGGGACGCCACGGCACCGCTGCATCTTGAGGACCTCGCGACCGGCGAGGTACTCAACCTGGATCAGGCCGAGAATGACGCGTTCTGGGGGTGGGCCGTCATCGAAGTCCTGCGCCACACCGGGGTCCGCATCGAGGAACTGCTGGAGATCACCCACCTCGGGCTGGTCTCCTACCAGCTGCCCGACACCGGCGAGATCGTGCCGATGCTGCAGATCGTCCCCTCGAAGTCCAATGAGGAACGACTCCTGTTGGTGAGCCCGGAACTGGCCAGCGTTCTAGCCAGCATCATCACCCGACTCCGTCGCGACAACGACGACACCGTTCCTCTGACCGCACGTTACGACCCACACGAATGCGTGGTCGGTCCGCCGCTCCCGCACCTGTTCCAGCACAAGCCCAACGGCTGGAAATGGGAAGTCCCCAACCAGGCCACCATCTACCGGCTGCTCGACAACATCCTCGTCCTCACCGGCTTGACCACCGCCGACAACAAACCACTGCGTTACCGACCCCATGACTTCCGCCGCTTCTTCGCCACGGAGGCCGTCGCCGGCGGGCTTCCCGTCCATATCATTGCCCGCCTACTCGGGCACGCCAACATCACCACCACTCAGGCCTACATGGCCGTCTTCGACGAGCATCTGATTCGGACCTACCGCGCGTTCCTGGACCGGCGGCGAGCCGTTCGGCCCGAGGTCGAGTACCGCGAACCGACCGAGGAGGAATGGCGCGAGTTCCAGGCACACTTCCAAACCCGGAAGTTGGAGCTTGGTGAATGTGGCCGCCCATACGGGACTGCACGCAAACATGAACATGCGTGCTTAACCGAAGTGATCTTGATCGAATAGTCTCGACCCTGCCTCGTTCGTAGCTCACGGACGGTGACCGACTCGGCCTTCGGAACAGTTTCCCCCGGGCGTGTCGTACACAGGAACCGTGGCTGGTCAGGCCATGCTCGACCGGCCAGTCGAGAGCTAGATGTCGGCCGCGTCGAACTGGGCGGGGCGGCCGCGTTGCGAGCAAGCGTGTTAGAACGTCAAGCTTCTGTGCCGCCGCAGCCACGGTGTGACCTC
>NZ_JBJMIE010000200.1:0-37343 GCF_045807065.1 Actinophytocola sp.
CTCCCCCGGCCCCCCGGCCACCCCACCCCACCCACCAACAACCAAGAGATCAAGAAGCCACAGCAGCCAACACATCCAAAGCAGTCCCGAGATCAGGACAGATCCGAGCCCGAACCCCCTCAGGGATCTCACAATCCGGCGGGATCAACGCCCGCGTGAACCCCAACCGGGCAGCCTCGGCCAACCGGTTCTTCACGCCGTGCACGCGCCGCACCTCCCCGGCGAGCCCTACCTCCCCCAGCACCACGATGTCCGCCGGCAACGCCTGCTCCCGGGCCGCCGACGCCACCGCGAAGATCAACGCCAGGTCCGCGGCCGGCTCGTGGATCCGCATGCCCCCGACCGTCGCCGCGAACACGTCCTGGTCCGACAGCCGGATCCCGCCCCGCCGCTCCAGCACCGCCAGGGCCATCGCCACCCGAGCCGAGTCCAGCCCCGACACCGCCCGCCGGGGCGTCGCCAGAGCGGACCGCGACACCAGCGCCTGCACCTCCCCCACCAGCGGCCGCTTCCCCTCGACCATGACCGTCACGGCCGTCCCCGGCACGCCCTGCTCCCGCCGGTTCAGGAACAGCCCGGACGGATCCGCGACCCCGCGGATCCCGTCGTCGACCAGCTCGAAGCACCCGACCTCGTCCGCCGGCCCGAACCGGTTCTTCACCCCGCGCACCATGCGCAACGTCGAGTGCCGGTCCCCCTCGAAGTGCAGGACCACGTCCACCAGGTGCTCCAGCACCCGCGGGCCGGCGATGGACCCGTCCTTCGTGACGTGACCCACCAGCACCACCGGCAGCCCGCGTTCCTTGGCCACCGCCACCAGGGCAGCCGTCACGGCACGCACCTGTGTCACCCCGCCGGCCGTGCCCTCCACCGCGGTCGTGGACAGCGTCTGCACCGAGTCGACCACCAGCAGACCGGGATCCACCGCGTCGATGTGCCCCAGGATGGACGAGATGTCGCTCTCCGCCGCGAGGAACATGGCGTCGTGCACGTTGCCGGTGCGTTCGGCTCGCAGCCGCACCTGGCCGGCCGACTCCTCACCCGTCACGTACAGCGCCGGCGAGGACGCGCCGTCCCGCGCCGCCCAGCGGAACGCGACCTCCAGCAGCAGGGTCGACTTGCCCACGCCCGGCTCACCGGCCAGCAGCACCACCGCGCCCGGCACGAGGCCACCACCCAGCACGCGGTCCAGCTCCGGCACACCCGTGCGCCGCGCCCTGGCCGCCTCGACGTCGACCTCGCCGATGGGCCGGGCAGGGGCGCTCGGCGCGCCGGCCACGATCTTGGCCAGCGCGGCCCTGGGCACACCGACTTCCTCTACCGTGCCCCAGGCCTGGCACTCGGGACAGCGGCCGTACCACTTCGCCGAGTCGTTGCCGCACTCCGCACAGCGGTAGCCGGCGGGTCTCGTCGTTCGCGCGTTCTTCGCCACCCGGCCAACCTAGACGCGGGCACCGACAGAATCAGTGATCCTCGCCCTCGGTCATGTCGCTGTCCCGGTCGGTGGCGCGCGCCGTCGTCGGGGCGCCGACCGGGAGGTTGATCGTGACCTTGCCGGACTTGGCGAACTCGAACGTCACCGGCACGCTCTTGCCGAACGGCAGGTCACCGGTCAGCCCGGTGATGACCAGGCTGATTCGGCCGACCACGTCCGGGGCGACCGATCCCGTGGTGGTGGTCGTCACGGCCGGCGACCCGGCCGGCGAGGACGACGAGGGGGTCTGGCTCCCCGTGGTGCCCGGCGTCGCGGAGCCGGTCGTCGTCACGGCACTCGACGAAGACGACGACCCGGTGCTCTCCGGCGGTGCGGACGACGAAGGGGAAACAGAAGAAGAGGAGGAATAGGACGCCGCCGGGTTGTCGCTCGGCCGCACGACCTCGAGCGCGGTGTTGGCGGGGATGCTCGCGTTGCCGATGATCTCCACCTGGCCGGCCGGGCTGGTCACCCGGACGAGCTTCTCGTTGTCCTCGCCGGTGTTGGCGATCGCGAGCAGGAGCGGCGCGTCCTCGCCCGCGGTGTAGGCCTCGCCGTCGTCCGGGGCCGCGACCTGGACGTCCCGCAGCATCATCTTGCCGACCTGGCCCATGTTCCCGTTCACCGCGGGTGGCATCCCCGCGGTCTGGGCGACCTGGCCGGCGCTGCAGCCGACGATTCCGAGCAGCGCGCTGACACCGACGGCCACCGCGGGCACGAGCTTGCGCAGCGGTCGGGTCGTCTCACGGCTCACCATCGCGGTCCTTCCTCGGGCTTGCCTACTCTGCGGGAAGACTAGCGGCACGGCTCGTCACCACCTCGGAGTGGTCAACCACCCCGCCCGAGTGTCCAATTCGGACGCGGATAAACCGTGCCCGGCACAGACCGGCAAATGTCGGCGAGCACGGTCATTGCCGCTTTGTCAACCCCCTGACCGAACCCGCATCGGGCCGCTGACCTGCGGCAATCGATCCAGGGCCCATTACGGCACCAGCGCGGCTCGTGTTAGGATGGAGGTAGCGAAAGGGGCAGAGGACACATGGTTTTCAAGGTCGGAGAGACCGTCGTCTACCCGCACCACGGTGCCGCACTCATCGAAGCCATCGAGACCCGTGTGATCAAGGGCGAGGAAAAGAAGTACCTCGTCCTCAAGGTCGCGCAGGGTGACCTCACCGTACGCGTCCCCGCGGACAACGCCGAGATCGTGGGTGTTCGGGACGTCGTCGGTCAGGAGGGCCTCAACAGGGTATTCGATGTTCTGCGTGCTCCTCACACCGAGGAGCCGACCAACTGGTCGAGAAGGTACAAGGCCAACCTTGAGAAGCTCGCCTCGGGCGACGTGAACAAGGTGGCCGAAGTGGTGCGCGACCTCTGGCGGCGCGAGAAGGATCGCGGTTTGTCCGCCGGCGAGAAGCGCATGCTTGCGAAGGCACGGCAGATCCTGGTCAGTGAGCTCGCACTGGCCGAAGGCACCGACGAGGGCAAGGCCGAGGTCATCCTCGACGAGGTCCTCGCCACGGCGTCGGTCTGATCTCCAGCGCAGCAGCCAACAACGAGATAACGAGTCCACTGTGACGGTCGCGCTCGTCCCGGCAGCGGGTCGGGGTGAACGCCTCGGTGCGGCCGGACCCAAAGCCATGGTGCCGCTACATGGCTTGCCATTGATCGCACATGCCGTACGCGGCCTGCTCTCGGCGGGCTGCGTACGGCATGTTGTCGTCGCGGCCCCTCCCGACCACGTCGCGGAGGTGTCGGCCGCACTCGCCTCGTTCGAGGCGGTGTCCGTGGTCGCGGGTGGTGCGGACCGGGTCGCGTCCGTGCGGCTCGCCCTGGGTGCCGCGCTCACGCGGGTCCCGGCCGCGGAGATCGCGCTCGTGCACGATGTCGACAGAGCGCTCACCCCATCCGCCCTCGTACGGTCCGTCGCCGACGCCGTCGCCGACGGTAACCCGGCCGTGGTCCCTGTGTTGCCGGTCACGGACACGGTCAAACGTGTCGCCCCGTCCGGCGTCATCCTCGACACCCCCGACCGAACGGACCTGCGGTCCCTCCAGTCACCGCAGGGCTTCGCGGTCGACGTGCTGCTGCGGGCGTGTGCGGCCGGCGGCGTGCTGGAGAAGGTCGACGTGCCGGTGCTGACCGTGCCGGGCGACATCGCCGCCATGAAGATCACCACCCCCTTCGACCTGACCGTGGCCGAGGCGGTGGTGGCGGGGTGAGGGTGGGCATCGGCACCGACGTTCACCCGATCGAGGTCGGCCGCGAGTGCTGGCTGGCGGGACTGCTGTGGGACGGCGTCGACGGCTGCGCCGGTCACTCGGACGGTGACGTCGCCGCGCACGCGCTGTGCGACGCGTTGCTCTCCGCCGCCGGGCTGGGTGACCTCGGGGCGGTGTTCGGCACCGGTGACCCGCGCTGGGCGGGTGCCCACGGTGTCGAGCTGCTGGCCGAGGTGCGCAGGCGGGTGGAGGCGGCCGGCTACCGGCTCGGCAACGCCGTGGTGCAGGTCATCGGCAACGCCCCCAAGATCAGCAAAAGGCGCGAAGAGGCACAGAAAGTGCTGTCCACGGCCGCGGGCGGCGAGGTCTCGGTCTCCGGCACCACGACGGACGGCCTCGGGCTGACCGGCCGGGGAGAAGGCATCGCGGCGGTTGCCACCGCGTGCGTATTTTCACGCGGCTAGGCTTTAGGCCCTGATCCGCATCTCTCGAAGGTAGTCATGCCGTGAGCCTCCACCTGTTCGACACCGCGAGCCGGAGTGTTCGGGAGTTCAGTCCCGTACGCAGCGGAACGGCGTCGATCTACGTGTGTGGGCCCACGCCGCAGGGCCCGCCGCACATCGGCCACGTCCGCAGCCTGCTGAACTACGACGTACTGCGCCGCTGGCTCATGCACAAGGGTCTGGACGTCACACTCGTGCGGAACGTCACGGACGTGGACGACAAGATCCTGGCCAAGGCCGACGAGGCCGGCCGGCCGTGGTGGGAGTGGTCGGCGAGGTTCGAGCGCGAGTTCGACGCCGCCTACGCCGCGCTCGGCTGCCTGCCGGCGTCGATCGCGCCGCGGGCGACCGGGCACGTCACGCAGATGGTCGAGATGATGCAGCGGCTCATCGACCGCGGCCACGCGTACGCGGCGGCCGGTGACGTGTACTTCGACGTCCGCTCGTGGCCGTCGTACGGGGAGCTGTCCCGGCAGAAGCTCGACGAGGTCCAGCAGGGCGAGTCGGCGGCCGAGGGCAAGCGGGACCCGAGGGACTTCACGCTGTGGAAGGGCGCGCGGCCGGGCGAGCCGTCGTGGCCGACCCCATGGGGTCCCGGCCGGCCGGGCTGGCACCTCGAGTGCTCGGCGATGGCGCTGACGTACCTCGGCGCCGAGTTCGACATCCACGGCGGCGGCCTGGACCTGGTGTTCCCGCACCACGAGAACGAGCTGGCGCAGTCGCGTGCCGCCGGTGACCCGTTCGCGCGGTTCTGGATGCACAACGGACTCGTCGGGCTGGCCGGCGAGAAGATGTCGAAGCGGCTCGGCAACGTCGTGTCCATCCCGTCGATGCTCGAGAAGTACCGGCCGCAGGAACTGCGGTACCACCTGGTCGCGCCGCACTACCGGTCGACGATCGAGTTCTCGATGGCGGCGCTGGACGAGTCGGTGCGCGCCTACGAGCGGCTCGAGTCGTTCGTGCGGCGGGTCGGCGCGCGGGTGGGCGCGGTGCCGCTTGGCTCCTCGGTAGGGCCGGAGTTCACGGCCGCCCTGGACGACGACCTCGGCACACCGGCCGCGCTCGCGGTGGTGCACAACACCGTGCGGCAGGGCTTCACCGCGCTGGACGGGGGCGATGCCGCGGCGGCGCTGGACGCGGCCGGGACCGTGCGCGCGCAGCTGGGCGTGCTGGGCCTCGACCCGCTGTCGTGGCCGACGTCTACAGTGGATTCGGCCGCGGGGGCCGCGCTGGACGTTCTGGTGTCCGACCTGCTGGGGCAGCGGCAGAAGGCCCGCGCCGAACGTGACTTCGCCACCGCCGACGCGGTGCGCGACCGCCTGCTGGCCGCGGGCATCGCCGTCGAGGACACCCCCGACGGCTCGAAATGGACATTGAGGGACGGCTGAGCAGGTGGCGGGCAACTCCCGGCGCAAGGGCGCCATACGCAAACCTGGCACGAAGAAGGGCCAGGTCGTCGGTTCCGGCGGCCAGAAGTCGAAGGGTCTCGAGGGCAAGGGGCCGACCCCCCGCGCCTCGGCGCGGCCCGGTCACCCGGCGCAGAAGCGGTCGGTGGCGAAGACGGCCGCCCAGCAACGCCGCGACAAGGACAAGCCGACGGCCGAACTGGTCGCGGGTCGCAACCCGGTGGTGGAGTGCCTGCGGGCGATGGTCCCGGCGACCGCGCTGTACGTGCAGTTGGGCGTCGACGCGGACGACCGGGTGACGGACGCCGTGCGGCTGGCGGCGGACCGGGGCATCTCCGTGCTGGAGGTGAGCAGGCCGGAGCTGGACCGGCTGACCGGTGGCGCACTGCACCAGGGGCTGGCGCTGCAGATGCCGCCGTTCGAGTACGCGCACCCGGACGACCTGCTGGCCATGGCGCGGGAGTCCACCGAGCCGCCGCTGCTGGTCGCGCTGGACGGCGTGACGGACCCGCGCAACCTGGGGGCGGTGATCCGCTCGGCGGCGGCGTTCGGCGCGAACGGCGTGCTGCTGCCGCAACGCCGTTCGGCCAGCGTGACGGCGGTGGCGTGGCGCACGTCGGCCGGCACCGCGGCGAAGATTCCGGTGGCGGTGGCGACCAACCTGACGCGGACGTTGCGCCAGTACGCGGCCGAGGGCCTGATGGTCGTGGGCCTGGACGCGGACGGCTCGGTCACGGTGGACGAGTTGTCGCTGGCGACGTCCCCGCTGGTGGTGGTCGTGGGCTCGGAGGGCAGGGGCCTGTCGCGGCTGGTCCGCGAGACCTGCGACGAGACGGTGTCGATCCCGATGTCGGCGGGCGTGGAGTCGTTGAACGCTTCGGTGGCCGCGGGCGTGATATTGGCGGAGGTGTCGAGGCGGCGGCGGTTGGCTGGCCGCACGTAGGTCCGGCCAGCCGGTCGCCGAGGTCGCTGGTCGGGGGAGGTCAGCTTGTCGTTCGCCAGCCCGTTGTTCCTGTGGGTGTTCCTGCCGGTGGTGCTGAGCACGATCCTGGCGGCGCCGAGGCACTGGCGGAACGGCATCATCGCGGTCGCGTCCCTGATCTTCTACGCGGTGGGTGCTGGCGCTACCACCCTGTTGCTGCTGGTCACCATCGCCCTCAACTACGTGGTGGGCCAGTGGCTTGAGCCGGACGAATGGGCACTGGCCACCCGCCGCAAGCGCACACTGCTCATCACGGTGATCTGTTTCGACGTCGGTTCACTGGTGGTGTGGAAATACCTCGGCTTCATGACCGAGCAGCTGAACGGGCTCGCCCACGTGTTGGGCGGCGATTTCCCGGTCACCCACCTGGCACTGCCGATCGGCATCTCGTTCTACACGTTCCACAACATTTCCTACGTTTTCGACATCTACCGCGGTGAACGTCCGGCACTGCGCAACCCGGTGTCGTTCGTGACATACATTTCGATGTTCCCGCAGCTGGTGGCCGGCCCGATCGTGCGGTACCGCGAGATCGCGGACCAGTTACCGCAGGAACGCACCCACCGCCTGGACGACATCGCGGCGGGTTTTCCCCGCTTCGCGCTGGGGCTGTGCAAGAAGGTCATAGTCGCGGACTCCCTGAACCCACTCGTGAACGCCTGCTTCGCGACCCCCGGCGACAAGATGACGTTCGCAATAGCGTGGCTGGGCGCAGTGACCTACACGTTGCAGCTGTACTTCGACTTCTCCGGCTATTCCGACATGGCAATCGGCCTCGGACGAATGCTGGGGTTCCGCCTACCGGAGAACTTCGCCAGACCGTACTCCTCGGTGACCGTGACGGAGTTCTGGCGCCGCTGGCACATGAGCCTGTCCCGCTGGTTCCGCGACTACGTCTACATCCCCCTGGGCGGCAACCGCCACGGCGCCGCGAAGACCTACCGAAACCTGATCACGGTCTTCGCGCTGACCGGCTTCTGGCACGGCGCGAACTGGACCTTCCTGGTGTGGGGCCTGTACCACGGCGCCCTACTCATCATCGAACGAGGCTTCCACCTGGACGAGTCCCCACCGACCCGCGACCGCCGACTACCCCGCCGCACACTGACCCTGCTACTGGTCATCGTCGGCTGGGTCCTCTTCCGAGCGACGGACCTCCCCCAGGCCCTGACGATGATCGGCCACATGCTGCTGCCGGACTTCACGGGCCTGACCGACATCGTCGCGGAGGCGTTCACCAACCAACGCCTGGTAATCCTCCTCTGCGCCCTGGCCATCGTGTTCCTGCCAGCGCACCCGGTAACAGGCCCACTACTGGAGTCCTCCCGCAGCAAACCGGCCAACGCCCTCCGCGTAACCATCATGACGGCCGGCCTCCTGTACGCCGCAATCCTGGTAGCAACCGGCACCTTCAGCCCGTTCTTGTACTACCAGTTCTGATCGCCGGCCTGGCCCCGCCTCAGGACTGGGCCGCGATCATGCCACTGACCTGCGTCAACAGTGCTCGACGTTTCTCGTCGACTCTCGCCGGTCCCCGACGTCTGACGGCCTGGAGACGGCCTGATCTTGACCCCGCGCTGCCTGCACGTCCCCGCTCCCTCGTACAGGCCATCACGTAGCGCCGGGTCGTCGGTGTCAAGAGTCGAGCGCAGCTCGATCGCGCCAGCGACGCGCAGCGCTCTTGATGCCGTCGACCCGGCGTTAGACGATCGAGGCCGAGGGAGCTACCCATCTCTGCTCTCTGGTCCTGCGCGCCGCCGGTGGTGGCGCTCCCGTCGCGGGCCGTGGGCTGCGCCGCGCAGGCCGGCCGGCGTGAGCGGAGCGGCAGCCGGCCGTGCCGCGATGGATGCAGCCCACGTCGCCAACGCGACCGGCACAGCGCGCCGCCGCCGGCGGCGCGCCTTGATCCCATAGAGCTAAATTCAGCACGTAACGAATCGTCGATCTCGCGCGACAAGGGAGCCAGGCGAAGATCTCCTAGGAAGACCGGCATGCCAGCGGGGAATGATCGATAGGTAGGTACAGCGGCATCATGAGTAAGTATTCTCTTATCGACAACGCTGTCGCAGATTCCAAGGAGTGGTACGAAGCCGCCTCAGCTATCAAAGAAGCTAGCGATGGCGACGAGGACCTAGCTGCTGTCATGGCGGCATTGGACTACCACTTTCCAGTTGAAAATGGCCTTGAAACTCCCTTTGGACCCATGTGGGTAATAAAGGGACAGTCGTATCCATTGCCGATTGCAAACTTCCCCGACGCCGGCATCGCAGCTTTGCAGGACGCACTGGATGAGGTTACCAACCCACTTGTTAGGGCCCGCATATCAGATGTGCTTTGGGTCCGCAAGGTAACGAACGCGTACAAGTACGCGCGCATCGCGTTCACCGCCTATCGCTGGCTAGCCGAAAATGGCACTGAGCCTCTAATGATCACATACTCGTCGAATCGAGCATTAGAGATCGCAGTTCAGCTGAATGATTCGGACATGACACACGATGCTGTCGAGAATTCCTTCACAAGGTTGAGTGAACTCACCGCCCTAGACGACCGGGTTCCTGGAGCGTCACTAAGAATAGCCGCGCGACTAATTCCACTGGCGAAACGTCTTCACATTAGGGACCGGATTAGCGAGGCGCTCGAAGAGTGCGCATCGCGCTACTTTGATGACTTGCACGTAATCTCGGGAATCCGAGATCTTCAAGTTTCACTATTCCGCGATGATCTTTCTGTCGCACAGGAATATTCACGTCTGCAGGTCCGTGAGTGGATTCGCGCATCGTCCAACCAGACCGGCCTGCTACGCCAAGCCAATCTCAAGAAGGCGCGGGATATTGCAGCCGCAGCCGGACTATCGGCGGAACTCGCCGAGGCGCGTACCCTTATCGAATTATTTCCAGTTAGCGAAGATGAACTCCAAGAAGTTTCGACTACAATTGAAGTACCCGCCGAGAGAATTCGCCAGTTTGAAGACTCGTTCTTCAAAGGCGGCAACATGCTGTCTTTCCTGAATATGTTCGGGCTTCACTGCCCGCTACCAGAGGCATACAGCGAGGTCGAGGCACACGTCAAGGAACTGATGCGCGACTATCCAATCCAATTCCTGATGACCCGGATAATACTCAACAATGAAGGTTTGCCAGTCAAATTTGTCCGCAGCGAAGATGAACATTTTGAACAAGCCATAAAAGGCGATCAGAGCATGCGGAGTCAAATATGGCTCACTATGGCGTCCGAGATACTGACGCGCGGTTTGAACACATATCCAGATTACATGGAAGCCGTGCGTGAATATTTTACCGTTGATTTCATTCCACAGGAACTAATTGAGATTATCGCACGAGCCTTCGAACACTTCGCGAACAATCGATTCGATGAAAGCTTGTGCATACTCCTGCCTCGCCTAGAGGGGATCTTTAGGAGCATGGCTCGGTCCATTGGAATCGCGGTATACACAGATCCCTCCGGCGAAACACCTGGCGCTTACAAAAGCTTAGGTGCACTCCTATCACAGTTTGATGGGTTCTTGCCCGACGACTATCGGCGCTATTTTTTGACCACAATTGGCGACCCAATGGCTATGAATACTAGGAACCTTCTGTGTCATGGACTGATGCTGACCCCTACACGACACGAGGCAGTCCTTGCACTGCACATTGCAACCATGCTGGCAACACTTCGAGTTACCCGCTCATCCCCTGACTCATCCGAGTCCAAGCCTTCAGAGCGGCACCGCTGCTAGCCTCGGGGTATGCGTGGTGCTGGTGATCCGTTGACGGTCGGGGAGCGTGTTGCGTTCTACCGGCGTCGGCGGGGGCTTGCTCAGGCCACGTTGGCTGGGTTGGTGGGGCGGTCTGAGGACTGGTTGAGCAAGATCGAGCGTGGTGAGCGGGAGATCCGCCGGCTCGACCTGCTGGTCGAGGTCGCTCGGGCCCTTCGGGTCACGCTCGGTGATCTCCTCGGTGAGCCAGTGCTCATGGAAGACGAGCACAAGAACGACGACATCCCCGCAGTTCGCGACGCCCTCATGGCTCCCCAGCGCCTGTCCAAGACACTGTTCGGCGGTGGGTTCGAGCCTGAGTACGTCGACCCCAAGCCTGTCGCTCAGTGGACCGAGGATGCCTGGTCGGACTACCAGGGCGGGCGGATCGGGAAGGTCGTCGCCGCGCTTCCTCGCCTGATCAAGACGGCTCAGCAGATGGAAGCGGCCGGCGGCGACAGCACCTACAAGCGCCAGTGCGCCACCGTGTCCGCGCGCATCCACCACCTCGCCGCGACCACGCTCAGCAAGGTCGGCGAGGCTGATCTCGCCTGGATCGCTGCCGAGCGGGCCATGCAGGCTGCCGACATTGCCGACGATCCCCTGGTCCTGGCCTCGGCTGCTCGGTCTGGCACTCACGCCCTGCTCGCGGTTGGCCGGTTCGACGACGCCTTGCAGCTCGGGGACGCCGCTGCCCGCTGGCTGATGCCCCGCATGCAGGACGGGGACGCTGCCGCGCTCAGCCTCTACGGCATGCTCCACCTGCGATCGGCGACCGCAGCTGCCCGCCGGCAGGATCGGGGCATCGCGAACGAACTGCTCAGCAAGGCCGAGGCTGCCGCCGACGCTCTCGGTGAGGACGCGAACCACTGGCAGACCGGCTTCGGGCCGACCAACGTCGCTCTCCACCGGATCTCTGCCGGGCTCGACCTCGGCGACGTGCCGTTCGTGGTGGAGCGGTCGCAGGAGATCGACACCGCGTCGATGCCGGTCGAGCGGCAGGTCATGCACATGATCGACTACGCCCGTGCGCTGAGCCTGGTCGCGAAGGACGAGGACGCGGTACAGGTCTTGCTGACCGCTGAGGAGAAGTCGCCCCAGCTCGTGCGGCACTCCGCTATCGCCCGTGAGGTCGTGCGGACGCTGTACCGGCGGGCACCAGTTACGGCCGGCAAGAAGTCGTCGTTGCTGCTGGCGTTGGCTGAGCGCTGCCGCGCCGTGAGTGAGGGCTGATGACCGCGCCAGTCCTGGGTCTGGTTAGTAGTGCCGCCGGAGGTCTTGAGGAGATCCTCCCGAAGCTGATCGAACCCATGCTCGAACGTGGCTGGCAGGTGGCCGTTACGCTCACGCCGACCGCTGCCACGTGGCTCGACGCGACCGGCGATATCGGGAAGATTGAGCAGGTCACGGGCTATCCGGTGCGGTCCAAGCCGCGGTTGCCTGGTGAGGAAAGCCCGCACCCGAAGATTGACTGCTACGCGGTCGTGCCGGCTACCTCGAACACCATTGGCAAGCTCGCGCTCGGCTTGGCCGACAACCAGGCCCTCACCCAGGTCTGCGAGGCCATCGGGCTCGGCGCGGTCCCGATCGTCGTCTTCCCACGTATCAATGCGGCCCACGCTCGCCAGCCGTCGTGGGACAGTCACATCGACGCGCTGAAGCGGGCTGGCGTGCACCTGGTCATGGGTGACGACGTCTGGCCGCTGCACGAGCCACGCTCCGCGCCGGGCAAACAGCTGCCCTGGGACGCGATCATCGACACCATCGTTTCGGCTACTCAGCCACACTCCTGACCTGCTGATATAGGGCACCCGGACAGTTTGTCCGGGTCGTTGGCGTGCTTCGACGGTTTCCTTGGATCACCACACCCACACAGGTGTCCCAAAGAGACGGCGGAAGGCGCATGAGTGTGCACGTAGTCATCCAACCCACGGCCGGATACGGCGCAGAAGTCATCGAACCCCTCCCCGGCGTCCGCCAGCTCATCGCAGGCAATGACGAAGTCGGCATGACCATCCAGGTTCCCGCCCGTATCGGCGGCCTGTCCGACACGGCCCGGTTCGCCCGGTCCCTAGCGGCGGCCGCAAGCGACTTCGCCGACTGGTGCGAACAGCAGAACCGCACCCGCACCTTCGCCGAACGCCCCAGCGGCTGGGCAGGCCTCAACCACACCAACGAAGGAGAATGACCATGGCAGTCCCACACGGCTCACGATTCCCGATCGCGTTCGACGACCTGTTCCCCCAGGGCGCATACCTGATGGGCGACATCCAGCCCCTGACCGAGTACCAGTCCCAGGAAGACAAGGCACGCAACCGGCCGGTGCGCCCGCGTATCGACGAAGCGACCGGCAAGCGGCTCTACCGCGCCACCATCGCTGACCCGTCCGCCGAGAAGGAGCGGGACAAGTCGATCGCTGTCGAGATCGCGGCCGACGTCCAGCCCGTACCACCGGAGGCCGTGGGCAACTTGCCGTTCCGCCCCGTGATCCTGGAGGGCTTGACCGTCCAGCCCCGCGCCGAGGCCTCCGGCCAGGCCAAGTGGATTACCTGGGTCGTTCGGGCTACCGGCTTGCGGGCTGTGGACGCCCCCACCACTGGCCGCACCTCGGCGAAGTCGGCTGGCGGCGACGGGACGAAGGCTGCGGCATGAGCGACTACAGCACGGCCTACCAGGTCGCATGTACTCCTGGCCCACAAGCGGCTGTTGCCATGACGCGGCTGCCGAGCGGGGCGCCCGTGCTGGTGGTCTACCTCGACCCGGTGAACATGACCATCCAGGCCGCACCAACCCAGGCAAGCGTGCGTGAGCTGGCCGACTTCTGCCGAGAGCTGGCGCATGAAGCCTCACGTCTCGCAGAGACCATCGACCCAGACGGGGAACCAGCGCCACCGGAGGCCACCGCGCCTCGACATGCGTTGGTGCGCAACGAATTGGGTGACTCCGGCGCGGGGCATTGATACCGGCGCGGGGCGGGTGTCCAGGTTCGCGGCCCATGAGCCCGCCCCGTGCCTCCCACGACAACCAACACACGGAAGGAGACGTGGTGACAGCCAGGCTATCCACCGGCGACTCTCCGCGAGAGCTGGGCGAGGCACCCGCCACGCTGGCGGAGGCGCATGAGGTGCTGTGGCGACAGCGGCCGGCGCGGGACGCGGACCCGTCGGTGTGGGTGGACTTCCACCGGCACAGCGCGAAGGTCTACGCGCAGACGGCCGAGGTCGACCTGCGGCATCAGTACGAGGCGGCGCAGTGCGCGGGTCTGGAGATTCGCAAGGCGCGCACCATCGAGGACCGCCTCAACCCTGACCTAGATGGTGAGGAGGCGTGAGTGCCCGAGTGCATGCGAGCGCGTCTGGGGCAACCAGTCGCCTGGTCAACGTCGGAGGTGCGCTGCCGGATGCGGTGATTAGCCGGGCGGTGGGTGCGGAACTGCGGCGTGCTCGTGAGGTGCTCGGGTGGTCGCGTATCCAGTTGGTGGAGCGGCTGCCGTCGGGGATCGGTGACCGGACCCTGCTGAGCTACGAACACGGCACCCGGCACCTGACCGTGCTCCGGTTTGTCGAGATCAGTCGCGAGCTGATAACCGATGCGCCGACTCTGCTGTCTCGTGGGCTTCAGCGGGCACGTGTCTACGTGGAGAACCTGGCGCTCTCCGTCGACCTACATGCGTTGCTGCACGACGGGAACGACACGTTCCGGCCAATGGTCCAGTGGGCCCGCAACGCCCTCAACGAACACCCCGACGGGATCGCGTACGTCGAGCCGACTGTGGTGCGGAACCTGGCCCTGTTCATCGGCTGCTCACGCACCGACCTCACGAACTACCTCGCCCGATTCACACCCGAAGACAACTGACGACCGGAGGCAATCTGACGCCCTCAGTAGACGCAATTCGCTAAGTCCAAAGTAGACAAAACGCACGCTGGTCGTGTGGCGATGACGCATGTCCTGTTGTGCTGCAACGAATCCGTAGACGCAGAAGCGGCACCCGGCTACCAACCTCGGCCGCTTCTGCGCTGTCCACCCCGCAGGAGTGAACAATGGAAAGGCTAGAGCCAACCCCAACTCGCGCGCCAGAGGGGGTCACCCGAACGCGCTGCGCGAAGTGTCGGCGCTTCGCTCGTCTGCTTCCTCGGCAGAGCCGTTGTGACCGGTGCCTCGGTGTGCTGCCGCTCGACTTCGGGCGGGGTGAGCGGTGATGGCGCGCGATTCTCGGTGGGTTGATCCCGCGCCGTTGGAGGTGTCGCGGCCTCGGTTGCCGTGGTGGACGATGCTGCCCGGCTGGGTCAAGCTCGTCCTCTCGCCGGTCGCGGCGCTGGTGTTGTTGTGCTGGACCGGATACCAGCTCGGCCGGGTCATCTACTGGTACCCACTGTCGCTGACGTTGCTCGTCGCCGGGTGGTGGTCCTACTCCGGGCTCGGGCCGTGGTGGTTCTGCTCACTGCTGGCCGTGCTGCTCGGCGGGCTCGCGCTGTGGTGGTGGCGTCGCGCCGACTCCTTCGAACGCTTCGCGTTGCCGCGCATCCGCACGGAGTTCCGCCGGCTGTTCGTCTACGCCTACGACTGGCGCTCGGTGATGCGGCTGTCCGAGCTGACCAAAGACAAGCGCGGTCGGGAATACCGACCCAAGCTCGGCCGCGTTCGTGCCGAGGGCTGGCGCGACCTGGTGCGCGTGAAGATGATCAAAGGGCAAGCCCCGGAACAGTGGGAGCTACACGCCTCCGGGCTGGCGCACTCATTCAACGCCGAGTCATGCCGGGTCCGGGTGGTCAAACCTGGCCGGCTGGAACTGGACTTCATCCACTCCAACCCACTCGCCTACAGCATCCCTGCGCTTGATCTCGCCGAGGACCCGGCGGTCGTGGATCTGCGCCGGGTGGTGATCGGGCGGACCGAGACCGGCAAACCGTTGCAGCTACAGGTGCTCGGTACCCACGTCCTGACCGTCGGTGTCTCCGGCGCTGGTAAGGGTTCGCTGGTGTGGTCGGTCGCCTGGGCACTTGCCCCAGCGATCAAGGCCGGCCGAGTGAAGCTCTACGGCATCGACCCCAAGGGCGGGATGGAACTCGGGCAGGCACCCGAGGTGTTCGAACGCGTCGTGTACGACAACGGCTCGCACGCAGTCACGCTGCTGGAGTGGTTGGCGCAGGAAGTGAAGCGGCGCGCGGAGTCCTATCGTGGCCGACGTCGCATGTGGACATCCGAGTCCGGTGACCCGTTCATCCTGCTCGTGGTCGACGAGCTGGCCGACGTGATCGCCTACCAGACAGACAAGAACCTCCGCGACCGCGCCACCCGTGCGGTACAGGCCATCACGTCGCAGGGCCGTGCGCCGGGTGTGTGCGTGCTGGGGCTGTTGCAGGACCCGCGTAAGGAGATCATCGCGTTCCGGCACCTGTTCTCAACCCGTATCGCTATGCGGCTCGACGAACCGGCACAGGTCGACATGGTGCTCGGCGACGGTGTCCGCAAGCGTGGCGCTGCCGCCCATGAGATCCCGGAATCAACACCGGGCGTGGCGTGGGTGAAAGAGGACGGCAAGCGGGAACCGGTGCGAGCACGAGTCTTCCACGTCACCGATGACCACCTGGCCCAGCTCGTCGCCTACCTCACCGGACGCGTGGCTCTGCCCGCATCGGCTGACGTGGTCGACTTCCCAGCCGGCGACACCGGACGCGGAGGTGCGGCATGAACGACTCCGCGACCATGGTTCGCCTGCTCGACTCGATCCGCGAACACCTGGCCACGCATCGACTGCCAGCCGAGATCGCGACGGTGACGGTGGGCTCCGACCTGATCAACGGCGAACACGTCACCGTGCACCTGAGCCATGTCGGGCTTCCTGAACTCGCGTCCGCTTTGCTCAGTTGGGCCGACACGCTCACTCAGATCACGGTGACCGCATGGCGGCCACGGCATGGCGAGACCGTGCACCTGACCCTCACCGGCCAATTGTCCGACGCCACTTCAGTGAAGGTCTACGGCGGCCTCGACTACTCAGACGCCCTGTTCAGTGATCTCCAGCCGGACGGTCGGCAAGGCGTCGCCCTCTCCATCCTCCGTGCCTGGGCGACCGGCGGCTCGGCGGTGGCGGCATGAACGGCCAGACCCGAGCCGAGCGGATGCGGATGCCGCTCGCCATCGACGTCATCACCGCGACCGCCGAACAGCACGGGGTGTGCGTGCGGCCGTTCACGATGGAAGTCGGCGACCTCGACACCGGCGAACTCCGGCACGTCGCCGTGCCCTGCGGCTCAACCATCGAATCGGTCTGCGGGCCATGCGCGCGAAAGGCTCGGGCACTACGCATCACTCAGTGCCGCGAGGGCTGGCACCTCAACGAGGAACCAGACTTCACGCCAGAGCCGCCAAGCGACGACCACAGGGCTCTGCTCACGCTCCGAGCCGATCTCGTGGCCGCCTACCGCGATGCGAACGGCGGAGAAGCCGACGAACTGCGGGACGAGATCCGTTCCGTGGACGACGAACTGCGGGCGCTCGGCATGCGTGGCCGGCTGCCCTCACCCGACATCGAGACCAAGACCACCCCGAAGCGGTCAACCAAACGCCGGCAGGACGCGCCGAATCTTCCCCGTAGGCAAGTGGAGAACCGGACCCTCGGCCGGGAGTTCGCGGGGCGGTTCCGGCCGTCGATGTTCGTCACGCTCACCTGCGACAGCTATGGGCGGGTGCGGGATGACGGGACGCCAGTCGACGCGTCGACCTACGACTACCGGCGGGCCGCGCGGGACGCGGTGCACTTCGCATCGTTGATCGACCGTTGGTGGCAGAACCTCCGGCGCTGCGTCGGCTGGGACGTCCAGTACTTCGCGACCGTCGAGCCGCAGAAGCGCGTGGCGCCCCACCTACACGCCGCAATCCGCGGTTCGATCCCGCACGACGTGCTGCGACAGGTCACCGCAGCTACCTACCTCCAGATCTGGTGGCCGGCCCATGATGAGCTGGTCTACGACGGCGACCACCTGCCCGTCTGGGACGGTGAGCGGTTCGTCGACCCGGACACCCGTGTGCAGGTGACGACTTGGGCTGAGGCGCTCGAGGCGGTGGAAGAGCCGGCGCACGTCGCCACGTTCGGGCGGCAGGTGCACTCCAAGGGCATCCTCGGCGGCTCGGAAGACGCTGGCCGGCACATCGGCTACCTGACCAAGTACCTCACCAAGTCACTCGGTGAGGTCGTCGAGGCCAACACCGACCGCCAACGGCGGCACCACGACCGGCTACACGCCGAACTGGCCGTCACGCCCTGCTCGCCCCGGTGCGCGGTCTGGCTCCTCTACGGGATCGAGCCGCTCGGCGCGAACTCCAAGACCACACCTGGGCACTGCAAAGGGCGGGCACACCGCCGGACCACGCTCGGGCTACCTGGCCGGCGCGTGCTGGTCTCGCGGAAGTGGTCCGGCAAGACACTCGCCGACCACCGCGCCGACCGGCGGGCCTTCGTGCTCCAGGCCCTCGCCGACATCGGCATCGAGAAACCAACCGAAGAACCCCGGCGGCTCGTGTGGCACAAGGTCCAGCCCGGCGACCCACACGTCCCGCCACGGGCGCACCTGCTCATGCACGCCATCGCCGAACGCATCCGCTGGCGCGCCGAGTACGACAGAGCGCTGCTCGCGGCCGGCGAGTCACCGCCCGATCTTTCAGCAACTCCACCGCAGGTAGCCTGACCAGGGGGAACACGTGGACAAGGGGAACTCGATCGACCGGCTGTGGAGCGTGGAGGACGTCTCCGCCTACCTCGGGGTGCCGGTCAAGACGCTCTACCAGTGGAAGTGGCGCGGTGAGGGTCCGCCGGTTCGGAAGATCGGCAGGCATCTGCGGTATGACCCGGTTGCCGTGCGGGCCTGGGCGACGGAGGCGGCGTAGCCATGGGACATGTCCAGGATCGTTGGTACCGCAAGGTTGTCGACCCGGAGACGAAGAAGGTCCGTCGCGAAAGGACGGATCTCTATGGCAAGGGTGACCGGTACAGGGTTCGCTACGTCGACCACTCAGGGCGGGAGCGGGCCAAGTCGTTCCCGGATCGGCAGAAGAAGCAGGCTGACGACTACTTGAGCGAGGTCGAGAACGAGCTTCGGCGGGGCACGTACATCGATCCGGCGGCGGGCAAGGTCACCTTCGAGGAGTACGCGAGGCGGTGGCTGCGGTCGCAGTCGTTCGACGAGTCCACTCGGGAGATAACCGAGGTGCGGCTGAGGCTGCACGTCTTCCCGGCGCTCGGCGCGCGGAACCTCGACGCGATCCGGCCGACCGACGTTCGGGAGCTGCTACGCGCGCTGCAAGAGAAGGGGCTCGCTGCGAGCTACCGGCAGGTGATCTTCATTCACGTGCAGACGGTGTTCAACGCTGCGATCGATGACGAGCGGATCAGGAAGAACCCGTGCAACGCCTCGTCGGTGCAGAAGCCGCAGATCCCGGCGCGGAAGGTGGTGCCATGGCCAGCCGAGCGAGTGCACGCCGTGCGCGAGGCAATGAACCCTCGGTACCGAATCACGATCCCGCTCGGCGCAGGCCTGGGCCTCCGGCAGGGTGAGGCGTTCGGTCTGGCAGTCGACGATGTGGACTTCGACGACGACACGGTGCACGTCGTCCGGCAGGTGAAGATCGTCGGTGGCAAGCCGTGCTTCGGGCCTCCGAAGGGTGGAAAGACTCGGGACGTACCGCTGCCCGCGTCGGTGGGTGCCGCCATCCGTGCTCACATGGCGGCCCATCCGCCGGTCACGATCACTCTGCCGTGGCAGAAGCCGGACGGTGAGCCGACCACGGCCCGGCTGATCGTGACGAGTCGGGACCGAACTGCTGCCTGGCGGCCGGTCTTCAACCAGTGGACGTGGTTGCCCGCGCTCAAGAAGGCCAAGGTGGACCGGCAGCTGCAAGTGGACGGATTCCATGCGCTGCGGCACTTCTACGCCTCGACGCTGCTCGATGCCGGCGAGACGATCACCGCCCTGGCGGAGTACCTCGGCCACGCCGACCCCGGATTCACGCTCAAGGTGTACACGCACCTCATGCCGTCCAGTAAGCAGCGCACGCGTACGGCGGTCGACGCGGTGTTCGGCGACACGGACAGCCCAGATCAGCCAGTGGCGGCCTGAGCACGGCCTGACAAGCATGATGATCTACAAACCGGCAGGTAGAGGCTCACTCCATGCGCTGAACTACCAGTTCTGACGGCAGAGCTGCGCCGTCCTCGGAGCCGCGGCCCGATCATGGCGCTGACCTACTCAAAACGGCGGTCGAAGTAGGCGGGTCGGAGCGCGCAGAGGCAGCGTGATCACGCAACCGGTACGTCACGTTCCGTGGTCGACGAAAACAAATACCGTCCACACGCGACTCTACGGACAAGCATTCCTCGTAGGCCAGCAGCGAGAAGAGTTCAGCGATGGAGATGACCCGCGAGCTGTACGCGGCAATCGGTGAGGTCGTCGTAGAGGCGACGAGGTTGGAATATGGCCTTGCCCAGCTTGTCGCAACGCGTTGGGGTTGGAGTGCCGCGCATGAACTCGCGATGGTTGCGAGGGGTGGAGTACTTCGCAGACAGCTCGACCAGCTTGTTGTTGCGGAACCAGACTGGACAGCTGTCCGCACGTTGCGGCGAGACTCGTACGCGGTGCTGAATGACCGCCATGTGTTGGTGCACTCCCTGGTAGTCCACCTTGTGGATGAAGACGACGAAGTTCGCGCCATCGAGCTGTGGCATCCGAACACGGGATCAACCGCCGCTCTTCCCTCGGTGTCCACCGTGCGAGAGCATGCGTTCGACATCGGCCGTTGCTTCGTGGCCGCCGTCAGGACGACTGCTGACGCGGAGCGGCGATTCAAGGAACTCGGCGCGGCCAACGCGCCCAGGTCACCGAGGCTCAGGCAAGCTGACGACCTGGGAGAGGCTGACGGCCTGGCGCCGGCTTGACAACCTGGACGAGCGCTGAAGCGGCGGCTGGACGCGCTCTCCACAGTCTTTTCGTGGACGATGGCAGGCACGGCGACGCTGGTTCTGACAGAGTGGGATCGTGGAGCACGCGGAGCTGAGGGACTTCTACCGGCGCTATATCGAGCGGTGCAACAGCCATCGGTTCGAGGAGCTGGGGGAGTTCGTCGCCGAGGGCGTTCGGGTCAACGACGCCGACCAGGGGCTCGGCCGGTACATCGCCGGGTTGGCGGCCGTGGTGGAGGCTTTTCCGGACTATCACTGGGATCTGCGGCATCTCCTCGTCGACGGTGACTGGTTGTCCGCGCGGCTGACCGGTACCGGGACGCATGCCGGCACGTTCCTCGGTGTTGCCGCGACCGGGCGGGTGATCAGCACCACGGAGCTCGCGATGTACCGGGTGGACGGCGGCAGGATCGTCGAGTCCTGGGGTGATCTCGGCTCAACGGTGCGCGACGAACTCACCTCAGTGGAGTAGCAGGATCACCTGCAGTTCACCTATCAACGCGCCTATTGCCGCGCCCACGGCTATCAGCTTCCACTCGTCCTGGCGGAATGCCGGGCGTAGCAGGCCCTCGTATTCCACGCGGGTCAGGCGGCGCATTTTCTTGGCTATTGTGTCGCGGATGTCCAGGGCCTCCGTGGCGTACCGCTCCGCCGTCAGCATCGTCGTCGGCAGGTAGCGGATGGCTCGTTCCGCCGCCGTCTTCTTCAGGGTCGCGAAGCGGGGGGCGCCCATCAGCGGGCGTGCGATCCCGGCCTGCTCCTCTATGGCCTGTTCCACCGTCTCCCGGATCATGGCGCGCAGCCGGTCCGCGCGGGGGCCGTGCAGGATCGTGGCCACCAGGTTCGGGACGGTCATCACCTCTCGGGCCACCACCGTCGCGTACTGCTTCGCCACCTCGTCCCTTCGGCGTTGGAAGACGCCCTGTAGCGGGAGTATGCCCAGGATCCTGCGGCGTTCGCGGGGGAAGAACACCAGCTTGATCGCCAGCCAGTCGGTGAGCCAGCCGATCGCGGCGCCGAACAGCGGCATGACCAGCGGCGCCTTCGTCAGTGCCCACACCAGCGTCTGCACCAGCCCCAGGAACAGACCGAAGTAGACACCGCAGCGGGCTATGAACGCCATTTCCGGCCGGGAAATATCCCGGACCAGTTTGAGCAGGACCCGTTTGTCCCGGTGCAGCGCGTTGACCGCCACCTCTTTGATGTCCAGGACCTCGTGAATGTTGCCGGCCACCTCGGCCATGACGCGGGCGACCAGGTCCGGAATTCCGGCCTGGACGCGTTTGAGGACCAGCTCCTGCCCCAGTGGCGGCAGGTTGCGCCACAAACCCTGGTCGGACAGGACATCGCGGGTTATCTCGTTCGCGGCCACCAGCAGTGGCAGTTCCAGTTCCGCCGCCAGCCGGTGGGGGTCCAGGCGTTGGAAGATCTCCCGGGGGTCGACCAGTCTCGACGTCAGCAGGTCCGCCGCCACGGCGATCATCCGTGCCGAGTTCCTGGGCACCACGCCCTGCCAGCCCAGGAACGGGGGGATGCCGACGAAGTCAACCGGGCGGAACATCATCTCGATGGCCGCGCGTTTCGTCAGGTAGCCGATGACGGCCGCCACCACGGGCATGGACAGGTACACCTGCCAGTGCGTGACGAAGTCGGTCCACATAGACCCGGCAGTATCAACTACCGGCCGGCGACGCCACCAACTGAAGCCTGGCCAGGCGCTCCGCGTCGCGGCTGCCCGGGTCGGCGTGGAGGACCACGAGCCGCACGGTGTCCGTGCCGCTGATGATCAGCTTGTGCGCACGCAGGTCCAGGTCACCCACGACAGGGTGGGTCAGGTGGTGGACCCGGCTGTGCCGCACCTGCACGTCGTGCCGGGACCACAGCAGGCGGAAGCGCTCACTCTCGGCCGACAGCTCGCTCACCAGCTCGATCAGCCGCGGGTTGGACAGGTCCGCGCCCGTGCTGGCACGCAGGGTGCCCACGCTCTCCTCGGTCATCAACTCCCAGTCGCGCCGCATTTCTCGTTCCGCCGGGTCCAGGAACAACCTCCGCAGCATGTTCACGCCCACGCGGTAGTTCGGGGACAGCGCCGCCGCCAGCCGGTTCACGGCGAGCAGGTCCGTGAACCTGCTCATCACGTATGCCGGGTTGTCCGGCCAGCCGTCGATCAACTCGGGGATGCCCTCCGGCACGAGCGGGTCCCGCGGGTCCCGCGGCGGTAGGTGACCGCCCAGCCCCATCAGGTGCGCGGTGGCCGTCTCGTCGAGCTGGAGGACCCGCGCCAGCGCGTCGAGCACCTGCACGGACGGGTGACGGTCGCGGCCCTGCTCCAGGCGCAGGTAGTAGTCGGCGCTGATGCCGGCCAGTGTCGCGACCTCCTCGCGGCGCAGGCCCGGCACGCGCCGGAAGCCGCCCGTCTCGAGGCCGACGTCCTTCGGCGTCACCAGCTCCCGTCGGGCGCGGAGGAACTCACCGAGTGCGCTCACTCCACAAAGGTAGCCCTGACAGCCCCAGGAACGCGGGGGCGTGCCCACCGCCGAGGCCGTGGGCGGATAGTGGAGGTATGGAAATCAACCGTATGGGCTACGGCGCCATGCAGCTCGCCGGTCCTGGCGTGTTCGGCCCGCCCCGCGACCGGGACGAGGCCATCGCCGTTCTGCGCACCGCTGTCGAGCTTGGCGTCGACCACATCGACACCGCCGACTTCTACGGCCCCACGGTGGTCAACGAGCTGATCCGCGAGGCCCTGCACCCGTACGACGGCCTGACCATCGTCACGAAGGTGGGCGCGCGGCGCGGGCCGAACGCCGAGTGGATCCACCGGCGCGAGCCCGAGGACCTGCGCAGGCAGGTCCACGAGAACCTCGAGCACCTCGGCGTGGACGTCCTCGACGTGGTCAACATGCGCGTGGGCGGCAACGAGGGTCCCGACGACAAGCCGATCGCCGAGCAGTTCGAGACGCTCGCCGAGCTGCGGCAGCAGGGGCTGATCCGGCACCTGGGCGTCAGCACGGTCTCCGACGCCCAGCTCACCGAGGCGCAGGGCATCGCGCCGGTCGTCACCGTGCAGAACATGTACAACGTGGTCAACCGCGCCGACGACGCGCTGATCGACCGGTGCGCGGCCGAGGGCATCACCTACGTGCCGTACTTCCCGCTCGGCGGCTTCACCCCGCTGCAGTCGGAGACACTGAACAAGGTCGCCGCGCGGCTCGACGCGACGCCGCCCCAGGTCGCACTGGCCTGGCTGCTGCAGCGCTCGCCGGCCATCGCGCTGATCCCGGGCACGTCGTCGGTGGCCCACCTCCGCGAGAACATGGCGGCCGCGGACCTCGTCCTGCCCGCCGACGCCGTCGCCGAGCTGGACTCGATCGGCTAGCCGGCCGCCACCGGCCTGGTCACCGCGGCCGGGCCGGTGGCGACGCGGCCACGCGACCGGCCGACGACCCAGCACACCAGGTAGATCAGGAACGAGATGCCGGTGACGAACGCGCTCACCGGCGCGCCCGGCGCCAGCGACAGGATGAACCCGCCCAGCGCGGCGGTCTCCGCGAAGACCACGGCCAGCACCGTCGCGCGCAGCGGGCTCGCCGTCACCCGGGCCGCGGCGGCTGCCGGGGTGATCATCAGTGCCAGCACGAGCAGCGCGCCGACCGTCTGCACGCCCAGTGCCGTCGCCACACCCACCAGGACCGCGAACACGACCGACAGCCCGCCCACCGGGACGCCGCGGGCCTTCGCCACATCCGGGTCCACGGACGCGAACAGCAGCGGCCGGTAGATCACCAGCAGCACGAGCAGCACCACGATCCCGCAGCTCGCCAGCAACGCGATCGACGCGAAGTCCACGCCCACGATCTGCCCGACCAGCAGGCCGAACTTGTTGGACGCGCGGCCCGGGTAGAACCACAGCAGCAGCACGCCGACGCCCAGTCCGAACGAGAGCACCGCGCCGATCACCGAGTCGTGCTCGGAGCTGCGCCGCGACAGCACGCCGAGCACCAGTGCGGCGACGATGGCCCCGGCCAGCGCCCCGTGGCCGACGTCGGCCCCCAGCAGCAGGGCCGCCGCACCGCCGGTGAACGACAGTTCACTCGTGCCGTGCACGGCGAAGGCCATGTTGCGGCTGACGATCAGCGGCCCGAGCACGCCGGCCAGCAGGCCGAGGATGGCCGCGGCGATCAGCGCGGCCTGGACGTACGGCAGCGCGAACAGCTTGCCGTAGAGGTCCCAGTCGAAGAGCCTGTCCATCTACGCCGGCTCCTCGTGCAGGTGGTGGGGCTGGTCCTCGCACACTGAGCTCTGCGCGCCGACCACGTGGATCTGCCCCCGCACGCGCACGACGTCGATCTTCGCGCGGTACAGCTCGGACAGCGTCTCGGAGTTCATCACCTCGTCCGGCCGGCCGATCCGGAAACGACCGTCCACGAGGTACAGCACGCGGTCGACCAGCGGCAGCACCGGGTTGATCTCGTGCGTCACGAACAGCACGGCGGTGTTGGCACTGCGCCGCCTGCGGTCGATCAGGGAGCTGACCACCCGCTGGTTGGCGAGGTCGAGCGACAGCAGCGGCTCGTCGCACAACAGCACCTCGGGGTCGCTGACCAGGGCCTGCGCCACCCGCAGCCGCTGCTGCTCGCCGCCGGACAGCTGGGCGACGGGGGCCTTCGCGAACGCCTCCGCGCCGACGTCGGCCAGCGCCTCGTCCACGCGCTGGCGCCGCTCGCGGATCCGGCGCAGGCCGGTTCCCCAGCGGTGCCCGTCCAGACCGAGCCCCACCAGGTCACGGCCCCGCAGCGGCGCGTCGATGGCGCGTTGCTGCGGGATGTAGCCGATGCGCTGGTTGCCGCGGCCCGGTGGCTCGCCCACGATGCGCACGGTGCCGGACGACAGCGGCCGCAACCCGAGCAGCACGCGGAGCAGGCTGGTCTTGCCGGAGCCGTTGGGCCCCAGCACGGCGACGAACTCACCGCGTTCGATGTCCAGGTTCAGCCCGGACCACAGGATGCGGTCGCCGTAACCGAGTGTGGCGTCCCGCAACGACACTGCCGGAGTACTCACGACACAGCGCCTGCCAACGAGTCCACTTCCTTGGTCATCCACTCAACGTAGCCGGTCACGCCCGGTGGCAAGGTCTCAGCCACGTCCACCACCGGCAGGCCGGCCGTCCTGGCGGTGGCGAGGAGCTGGTTGGTCACGTTCGTCTCGGCCTGCGCGTTGTTGATCAGCGCGACGACCTGCTTCTTGGCGACGAGATCGTTGGTCTCGGCGACCGCGATCACCGGCGGGTCGGTCTCCTCCTCGATGGCCTCGGCGAACGCGGACGGCGTCACGTCGGTCATGCCGGCCGCCTGGAGCAGGTAGTGCGCGACGGGTTCGGTCGAGACGACCTTGCTGTCGGGGATCGCCGCCGCCCTGGTGGCGAGCGTGTCGAGCTTCGCGTCGAAGGCCTTCGCGTTGCCCGCGTAGGTGCCCCTGTGGCCAGGGTCGAGCGCGCCGAGGTCGCTCGCGACCCGGTCGGCGACCTTCTTGACCGTCGCCAGCTCGTACCAGACGTGCTCGTTCTCGCCATCGGGGTGGCCGGAGAGCTCGTAGGCGGAGATGCGCCTGGCGTTCGCGCCGGCCGCGTCGACGAGCTTGGTGAAGAAGTCGTCGTAGCCGCCGCCGTTGTAGACCACGAGCCGGGCGTCGGTCAGCAGCGTCGCGTCCTCGGGCTTGTCCTGGTAGGAGTGCGGGTCCGCGGACGGGTCGTTGATCAGCGACCGCACGCTGACCGCCGCGCCGCCGACCGCCTGGACCACGCTCCCCCACACGTTCGTGGACGCGACGACGGAGATCTTCCCGTCCGCGCTCGCGTCAGACCCGCCCCCGCACCCCGCCACCACGAGGGCGACCGCGGTGATCGCGACTGGAAGGGCGCTTCTCATGGCGATCCTCCGAACACATATGCGTGTCACACTATGGGTAATGAAAACTGTTTTCGACTACCCGTGGTCGACTATACGTCTTGAAATCCAGGGCGCTTCATCCGACCGGGTGCGATGTGTCACTGGATGCGGTGAACGTGACGTGTGCCGGCGGACTTCTGCTCGTGCTTCTGAACCGTTACGGTCAGCACATGGCGCGGTCTATGCATGTTCGCCGGCCTGCGACACTGGCGTCGCTGGCCGCGGAGCTCGGTGTGTCCCGGACCACCGTGTCCAACGCCTACAACCGGCCTGACCAGCTCTCACCGGAGCTGCGCAGGCGGGTGCTTGAGACCGCGCGGCGGTTGGGTTATCCAGGGCCGGACCCGGTGGCACGGTCCCTGCGGACCCGTAAGGCGGGCGCGGTCGGCCTACTGCTGACCGAGAACCTGTCGTACGCGTTCCGCGACCCGGCCGCACTGGGCTTCCTGGAAGGGCTGGCACTGGCGTGCGAGGGCGCCGGCCAGGGACTGCACCTGGTACCGGTGAACCCGGAACGCGACGACGTCACGGCCGTCCACAGTGCCGGCGTGGACGGTTTCGTCGTGTACTCGGTCCCGGACGACGACCCACACCTGGCGGCCGTCCTCTCCAGGCCGGTACCAACCGTGGTGTGCGACCAACCCCGCGTCGAGGGCGTGGACCTGGTGGGCATCGACGACCACGCGGCGATCAGCGAGTTGGCCGGCCGGCTGATCACCCTGGGACACCGCAACATCGGCGTACTGTGCATGCGCCTGGCCCGCGACCGCAACGACGGCTTCGCCTCGGTGGCCCGCCAGCGAACGGCACACTTCCACGTGCAGCGAGCCCGCTTGACGGCGCTGGCGGAGTCGTTCGAGGGCGTAGGGGTCGACTGGGCACGGGTCCCGGTGGTGGAACGCTTCGACCACTCGACAACCTCCGGCTCAGCGGCGGCGGCACAGCTGCTGGACGCCAATCCCGAGGTCACGGCCCTGATCTGCACGTCGGACATCCTGGCGCTGGGCGCACTTCAGGAAGCCAAGAAGCGCGGCCTGCGAGTCCCCCACGACCTGACGGTGACAGGCTTCGACGGTATCGCCGAGGCCGAACGCGTCGGCTTGACCACAATCCGGCAGCCGGTACTGGAGAAGGGACGAGCGGCGGGAAAGCTGCTGCTCGGCGCCGCGGAACACACCCGGCCGAGGCACATCACACTGGACACCGAGCTTGTCCTGGGCGAGACGTCGGCACCACCGAGGACCGCTGAAGAGCGTTGGTTCGGCCCCTGACCAGCACGGCCGCCAATCTGAGGCCAGGAACGATCAGGTCAGGGTGAGCGGAGCGGGCGGGCTCGTCAACGCTCCCAACCGCCCCACCACCTGATAGCTCCCAGCCAACACAGTCGACCGATCAACCGGACAGCCGGGCGCGGAAGTCCGTCCAGCCCAGCTCACCGAGAACTCCACCGGCCGCCCAACAGCGAGCACACGCACATCCGCCTGAGGCGGCCCGTAACAGTCATTGCTCGACCACAACCGCGTCCCGTCCGACCCCAACACGACAATCTCCCGCAGGTTCCGGCTGACGTCCCGGACGCACGGCACCTGCCCAGAATTCGTGATCACCAGCCGCAACAGAGGCCGAGCACCAACCGGGTACGACGGCACCTCCGGACCCGCCACCACCCTCATCGCGGCGTCCGGACACGGCCCGGGCGGTGGCGGAGGCCCAGGTGCCGGACGGGGCGTCGAACTGCTCGTGGTCGTCGGACTCACCGTCACCGACCCGCGAGGATCGTTCGGCCCCGGACTCGACGGCGGCGCGGAACCCCGTGTCGACGTCCCGCCGCCCCTGACCGACGACAGAACCGACGCACTGGCCGTCCCCTCCACCGGGTGCTGATCGTCGGCCTCCAGCAGGCCGCCGATGACCCACGCCAGCAGTACCATCGCGAGCACCGAGAAAACCGCCGCCATCGCGCGGCGGCGCCAGTACACGGACGGCGGCAGCGGGCCGTTCGGTTCGATCATGCCTCGACGGTAAACCCGCGATAACGTGTCGGTGTGGATCTTCCATAACCCCGATCGGGGGATATTTCCGCTGGTACGAGCCACAGACGGTGGTGGTCGACAACACGTTGCCCTCGTGCGCCGCACTTGCTCCAATTGGAGATCGAGTGGGAATCCAGAGGTCCAACGCAATGTCGGCGTCATGGAGAGGGAGCTGACCATGACCGCAATCGACGAGCTGCTGCACCGGCACGCGATCGGGGTGGACCAGGGTGCGCCCGAGGTCCCGACACCGATCCCGTCCCTGCACCTCGCCGTGGTCACGTGTATGGACGCGCGCATCAAGGTCTTCGACGTGTTCGGCCTGAAGCACGGCGAGGTGCACATCATGCGCAACGCGGGCGGGATCGTCACCGACGACATCATCCGCTCGCTCGCCATCAGCCAACGCAAGCTGCAGACCCGCGAGGTCATCGTCATGCAGCACACCTCGTGCGGCATGGCGACGATCACCGACGACGAGTTCAAGGACGAGCTGGAGCGCGACACCAAACTCCGCCCGCCGTGGGCCATCGAGGCGTTCCGCGAGGTCGAGCACAGCGTGCGACAGTCGGTGGAGCGAGTGCGGCGCAACCCGTTCGTGCCGCACCGGGACAACGTGCGCGGCTTCGTCTACGACGTGCGGACCGCCGAGCTGACCGAGGTCAGTTAGCCGGGTATTCCGCACAGGACCGCGGAGATGATCGGGGACGCTGCTCCGGCCCAAGCTCGTGATCAGCCGAAACTCGATCAGGTGCGGAAAACGGGCCAGCCGTCTCGCACAGGCGCCGGCCGACCAGAACGAGGTCGAGCCGGCGCCCGGCACGAAGCTCAACCGCGCCGCTGACCTGCGGAAACTGCTCGCCAAAGGTCACCCTCGGCCGCGGCTACCCAGCGCAATTTCGCCCAAAGTTCGCGCTCTGTGGTTAAGAGCACCCCCCACCCCATCCCGGGGGCGGCCCCGGTCCCATTCTATCGGGGGGTGCCGACAACCACCCCGATGTTGATCTTGCCTGTGGACAGGCGCACGGGCTGTGGACAACCCGATAGCATCGGCGGGCGATGAGCCTTGATGCGTTCGTACTGACCGACTGGTTCGCCGCGCGGGCCCGGCCCCTGCCGTGGCGGGAGCCGGGGACCTCGGCGTGGGGTGTGCTGGTCAGCGAGATCATGCTGCAGCAGACCCCGGTCGCCAGGGTGGAGCCCTCCTGGCACGAGTGGATGGCGCGGTGGCCCAGGCCGTCCGCGCTCGCCGCCGCCACGCCGGCCGACGTGCTCAGGATGTGGGGCAAGCTCGGTTATCCGCGCCGTGCGTTGCGGTTGCGGGAGACCGCCGAGGTGATCGCTCGCGAGCACGGCGACGTCGTTCCGTCCGATGTGGACACTCTGCTCGCGTTGCCCGGCATCGGCGCCTACACCGCGCGGGCCGTCGCGGCTTTCGCGTACCGCAAGCGGTGTCCCGTCGTCGACACCAACGTGCGGCGGGTGATCGCGCGTGCGGTGCACGGTGCCGGGGACGCCGGGCCCGCTTCCACCACGCGGGATCTGGCCGATGCGGACGCCTTGCTGCCCGCCGATGACGAGCACGCCGCGCAGATGTCCGCCGCGCTCATGGAACTCGGCGCGACCGTCTGCACGGCGCGCAACCCGCGGTGCGCCGACTGCCCGGTCTTCGACGCGTGCGCGTGGCAGCGCAACGGACGACCCGCCTACAACGGGCCGCTCAAGCCCGTGCAGAAGTTCGCCGGTACCGATCGGCAGGTGCGTGGGCTGCTGCTCGACGTCCTGCGTGGCACGTCCACGCCCGTCCCGAAGGCCAAGCTCGACATCGTCTGGTCCGACGGGGGGCAGCGGGAGCGGTGCCTCGACTCGCTGCTGGTCGACGGGTTGGTCGAGCAGACCGCGGACGGGCTTTTCACCCTACCGGGTGATCAGTAACTAGATTCTCCCGTAACTGGGTAACTCTTGTCTTGGCGTGGACGCGCCACTACCGTCGAGTCAGCCAGTCAGCGATCTGGGCCACGTGGCCCCACGTCGAGGGAGATCGAGATGGCCGTATCCCGCCGCGCCCTTTTCCGGGGCGGCTTCACCGTCGCAGCGATGGGCGCGCTCGGCGCCACGGCCACACCCGTCGCCGTCGGCGAGGTGTCGGTCACCCGGCCGCGCATCTACACGTGTGCCGAGTGGGGTGCGCGCCCGGCGAACGGCACCATCACCGTCCTCAACCGCAAGCCCACCTACATCGTCGTGCACCACACCGCGGGCGCCAACTCGACCGACTACTCGCTCGCGCACGCCTACCAGAACTCGCGGGACATCCAGAACTTCCACATGGACGGCCGCGGCTGGATCGACACCGGCCAGCAGCTCACCAACAGCCGCGGCGGGTTCGTCACCGAGGGGCGGCACCGCAGCGTCGAGATCCTCGACCAGGGCACCCGGCACGTGCAGGGCGCGAACGTCGCCGACCACAACAGCGAGATCATCGGCATCGAGAACGAGGGCCTCTACACCTCGGTGAACGTGCCGCAGGCGCTGTGGAACTCGCTGGTGCAGCTGGTCGCGTACATCGCCCAGCAGTACGGGATCTCGCCCGACCTCATCCGCGGCCACCGCGACTTCAACGCGACCGAGTGCCCCGGCGAGATCCTCTACGGCCGGCTGCCGGAGCTGCGGAACGCGGTGGCGGCGGTCATCGGCACCTCGCCCGCCGCGCCCGTGCGGTCCTGGCCCCTGCTCAAGCCGGGCGAGCAGGGCGCGAAAGTCCAGGCACTGCAACACCTCCTGCGGGCACGGAGCGTGGACGTCGAGGCGGACGGGACGTTCGGTGACGCGACGTTCGCCGCCGTCGGCGATCTGGCCAGGCAGAACGGTGTCGCGTACGAGCCCTGCTACGCGAGCCGGGTCGCCGACGAGAGCGGGTACGCCGGCGTCACGACGTGGCCCCTGCTGGTGCGCACGATCCGCGCGGGTGACACCGGCGAGGCGGCGCGGGCCGCGCAGGTGCTGCTGTCCGCGCGGCGCGAGCGGTTCGCCACCGACCGCGTGATCGACACCCCTGCCTGGCAGGAACTGCTTGCCTAGTCCGCCGCCAACCCGGTGTGGACCTCCGCAGAAGGATCCAACGAACAGGCCCTAATCTGCGCGCGTGGCGCAGACGCTGGAGTTCTCCTTCGACGGCGAGGCGGACGCGGCCGTGCGCGGGCTGTGGCGCAGGCTTTCCGAGGCCGGCGTGCCAAGCCCGGCACGGCACCGCCCGCACGTGACGTTCGCGGCGGCCAGGACCATCCCCGCCGGCACGCGTGAGGCGTTGCGGGAGGACCTGGCGCTCCTGTCGATCCCGGCGCTGTGGCTGTCGACGCTCGCCGCGTTCGACGGGACGCTCGTGCTGACCGCGGTCGTGGACACCGAGTTGCTGGCCGTTCACTCCGCCGTGCACGACGTGCTGGCCAAACGGGTGAAGCAGCCCGCCGCGTACTACCTCCCCGGCTCGTGGATCCCGCACTGCACACTCGCGGAACGCCTCGAGCCCGCGCAGATGACCACGGGCTTCGCCGCGCTGTACCCGGTAGGGTCGATCAGAGCACGCATCACCGAGATCGCCGTCGTCGACACCCAAACGGGCGAGACGGACGTCCTCCGCGATCTGGAGGGGACATGAACGAAGAACTGCGCCAGGTTCGGGACACCCTGATCGAGGAACTGCGCAGGTCGGACACGTTGACGGTCGCCGGGCGCGCGTTGTTCGCCCGATATGCCGCGATGTCCGACGCCGCGACCGGCGCCGTCCCGCAGCAGGAGACCCGGCCGGCGCCACCTACTCGCCGCCGGCCGGAGCCGGTCGACGAGGAGGAGGATTTCGGCGGCTCGTTCATGGTCCGGACCAACCCGTCCCAACCGACGATCCCCGGCTACCGCGAGGCACCGCCCGCCGCACCGACGCCGATGGACCTGCCGCGCTCCATGCGCGACCGGCGCCGCTAGCGCCCGAGGACGTCGGACAGGAACGCCTCGACCGCGCCGCGGTAGACGTTCGGCTGGTCGTGGTGGACGACGTGCCCGGCGTCCTTGACGACCAGGTGGTGCACCGGTCCCCCGGCCCGGCTCGGCAGCTCGGCCATCTGACCGGGCGGCATCGCGCTGTGCTCGGCCTCGATGGCGAGCATGGGGCAGGTGACCCGCTCGACGAACGGCCAGTAGTCGCGGCGGCCCCACTCGTTCGCGATCTCGTAGAGGACCTCGAGGTCGGAGATCAGGTGGTAGCCGTCGTCCTCCTCGACCATGCACTCGGTGAAGTAGTCGCCGAGCGGGCCGAAGAACTCGCGGACGTGCGCGAGCGAGCGGAACGGCACCGGCCACGACTCGAAGTGCGGCCGCCACGGGTCGACGGTCCTGCCACGCTGGTCGGGTGCGATGTCCTCCACCACGACCGCCCTGACCAGCTCCGGGTGCGTGGCGGCCAGGCACCACGCGTGCAGGCCGCCCATGGAGTGCCCGATCACGACGGAGGGGCCGATGTCCCGGAGGACCCGCCCGGCGTCCTCGACGAAGTCCTCGGTGCGCCAGCCGCCCTCGCGGTGCGGGCTGCGGCCGTGCCCGCGTGCGTCCAGCCCGACCACGCGGCCGTACCTGGTCAGCCACCGCGCCGTCCGCCACCAGGTGGTGGCGCGGCCCATCAGACCGTGCAATAGCAGGATGCCGCCACCCTCGCCGCCGAACTCGATCACATCGCATGTAATACACCCACGCATCACACCTGGTCGGCCATGATGTCCAGGGTCCGTCGAGAGTGGGGAGTCGATCATGCGTAACCGCACAGCCGTGCGCGCGGTCTGCCTCACGCTGGCCGCGGTCAGCCTCGCCGCGTGCAGCGTGTCGCGGTCCAGGAACCCCGGCTCGGCGCCGAAGGACGACGAGCCCGCGGCTTCGGCCACGCCGTCGGAGGACGGTGCCGGGGACCCGTACTACCCGACCGACGGCAACGGCGGTTACGACGTCACGGCGTACCACGTGCAGATCAGCTACGACCCGTCGTCGAAGAATCTGACGGGTGACACCCTCGTGACGGCGAAGGCCTCCGAGGAACTGGCCGAGTTCGACCTGGACCTGCAGGGCCTGGAGGTCGCCTCGGTCACGGTCGGCGGCACGAACGCCAAGTTCACCCGATCCGGCGAGCACGAACTGGTGATCACTCCCTCGGCGCCGGTGGCGGCCGGCGCGTCGTTCGAGACGCGGGTGAAGTACTCGGGCGTGCCGGAGACCACGGAGGAGGGCACGCTCGGCGAGAACGGCTGGCAGCTGTCGTCCTCCGGCGGCGCGTTCGCGGCCGGCGAGCCCCACTCGGCGACGGCCTGGTACCCCGCGAACGACACCCCCAAGGACAAGGCGACGTTCACGTTGGACGCCCGCGTGCCGGACGGCTGGAGCGTGATCTCGAACGGCGTCGAGTCCGCGCCGACGCCGGGCGGGGACGGCTGGACCACCTACCACTGGAAAGAGCCGAACCGGATCGCGACGTACCTGACGACCGTGGGCATCGACAAGTGGACGTTCGAGCGGTCGACGTTGCCCAGCGGGACGCCGGTGGTGAGCGCGTACGCGCCGGGTGCCGAGGACAAGCAGTCCGTCGAGGCCCGGCTGCCGGAGATCCTGGAGTTCCTGGCGTCGAAGTTCGGCCCGTACCCGCAGTCGGCGGCCGGCGGCATCTACATCAACGAGAACATCGGCTTCTCCCTGGAGACCCAGACACGCCCGATCTACGCGGCCTGGGCGGAGGAGTCGGTGGTGGTGCACGAGAACGCGCACCAGTGGTACGGCGACTCGGTCTCGGTGGACCAGTGGAAGGACATCTGCCTGAACGAGTGCTTCGCCAGCTACGCGCCCTGGCTGTGGGACGAGGCGAAGAACGGCGTGAACCTCGATGACCAGTACCGGCGGGAGGTCGCCCGCGGCACGGACAAGCTGTGGTCCGGCAAGCTCTACGACATGGGCCCGGGCAACGAGTTCACGGCCGTCTACGAGAAGGGTCCGCTCGCGCTGCACGCCCTCCGCCGCCTGATCGGCGAGGACGCCTTCAACCGCGTGCTGAAGGAATGGCCGGCGAAGCACAAGGACGGCAACGCGTCGTGGCCGGAGTTCGAGCAGTTCACACAGGACATCGCGGGCAAGGACCTGACCGGCTTCTTCAAGGCGTGGTTCCACGACGACACCCGACCGGCGGACGAGTACCTGTACCCGGGCCCGCTGCACAAGTGACGAGCGCACGCCTCGATCGGGTCCCCGGGCGCCTCAAGCGTCGGTGATCACGTGGCCGTCGCGTCGGCGAGCCGACCGGGAGGGACCAGGCAGGGCGGCCGCGGCCAGTTTCGACAGTGGACGGGACGCTCCGCGGTGCCCATCCTCGACGTCCAGGACGGACAGGCAACCTGTTGCGGTGCGGCCATTACGGGAGGATCACCTCGGCGATGATCGCGTTGTGGTCGCTGCCGGGGAGGTTGTGGACGGCGTAGCTGCTGATCGCGCAGCGGGAGTCGGCGACGATGTGGTCGATCGTCAGTGGTGGGCCGGTCGGTAGGGACGACCACGTCGCGTCGAGGCCGGCGCCGGTTTCCTCGGCCGCGTCGGCATAGCCGCGGTCGACCAGGTCGCGGAAGGCGGCGTGGTCGAGGGTGGCGTTGAAGTCGCCGGCGAGGATGCGCACCTTGCCCGACGGGTTCGACTTGGGCAGCTGACCCAGCTCGGTGCGCCAGGTGCGCACGTCATCGTCATACAGCGGTGGTTGCACGTGGACGGCGGTGAGCTGGACGTCGTCGCGGCCGGGGAGGTCGACCACCACCGAGGGTTGGGACAGCGTGGTGTCCGGCATGAGGATCACCTTGCGCAGCGGCACGTTCGCGGCGATGCCGTTCCCGTCGCCGCCCACCCTGTCGTCCGACTCGCGGTACGGCAACAGCTCCGCCAGTCCCGCCCTGTCCAGTGCGGACACCTCGGCCGGCGTCAGCTCCGGCAGGACCAACACGTCGACCTGCTCGTCACGGACGAGGTCGACGATGGTCTGCGCGTCAGCGCGGCCGAGGTAGAGGTTGGCGGCCATGATCCGCAGGTGCGTGCCGTCGGCGTCGGGCTGTTCCTCGGACAGGAGGCGGGGGCCCAGCAGCGCCCCCAACGAGAGGGCCATGACGAGAACGAGGAGGGCGAGGATCCGGCGGCGCAGGAGGAAGGCGACGACGGCGAGGACGAGGCACCCGACGACGACGTACGGGGTCAGCGCCATCGCTCCGACGACGAACGCCAGGTCGACGTCCTCGTCCAGGCTGAGTACGCGGGCCACGCCGTAAGCCAGGAAGACGAGGGCGAGGAGCACCAGGAGGACGGTGACGCCGGGCCGCCTCCGGCGTCTGGGAGGCTCCTCGGGCAGGTGCTCTTCGTACGTGGTTGGCGCCTCGGGGGCGTCGGTCCACCTAACCACGGCGTTCGTTGCCGTGCTTGTAGTGGCCGGTGGCGCGGGCCAGGAGCTGTTGGGCTTCCTCGTCGGTGGCCTGGTCCAAGCGGCCCTGGAGCTTGGCGGCAATCTGGCCGCGAACGGTGGTGACGAGCCGGCCGCCGCGGGAGATCAGCAGCTGGCCGTTCTTGGTCGCTCGCCAGTCGAACGGGTCTTCCTCTAGGCCCATGCGTACAGCTTGCCCGAGGGTGACGGACCGTGCCGCCGATTCGGTCGAGAGTTATCCCCAGCGGGGCTGTGGACAACCTCGTGGAGGTGTGGACAACTCTGTGGACTGCTCGTGGACTGCTCCTCGCGGAGGACCGTGGATGCGCGAAGGCCGCGCCCCTGAGCAGAGGCGCGGCCTTCGAACGTGTTGCCCGAGATCAGGCGGACTCGGCGGCGGCGTCGTCACCGGACGAGCTGGCCATGTTGACCGGCGGAGCGTCCGGCACGTTGGCCGGCTTGGGCTCGCCGCGGAACGTGAACTTCGCGTTCTCCGTGGCGGACCCTTCCTCGCCGTCCCAGCCCTCGACGTCGACGATGATGATCTGGCCGGGCTGGATCTCCCCGAACAGGATCTTCTCCGACAGCTGGTCCTCGATCTCGCGCTGGATGGTCCGGCGCAACGGCCGAGCACCCAGCACCTTGTCGAAGCCGCGGGTCGCGAGCAGCTTCTTGGCGATCGGCGTGAGCTCGATGGCCATGTCCTTGTTCTTCAGCTGCGTCTCGACGCGGGTGATCATCAGGTCCACCATCTTGACGATCTGCTCTTCGGTGAGCTGGTGGAACACGATGATGTCGTCGATGCGGTTGAGGAACTCCGGCCGGAAGTGCTTCTTCAGCTCGTCGTCGACGCGCTGCTTCATCCGGTCGTAGGTCTGGCCCTCGCCGCCGCTCGAGAAGCCGAGGTTCACGGCCTTCGAGATGTCCTGGGTGCCCAGGTTCGACGTGAAGATGATGACCGTGTTCTTGAAGTCGACCGTGCGACCCTGACCGTCGGTCAGGCGGCCGTCCTCCAGCACCTGCAGGAGCGTGTTGTAGATCTCCTGGTGCGCCTTCTCGATCTCGTCGAACAGGACCACCGAGAACGGCTTGCGGCGGACCTTCTCCGTCAGCTGGCCGCCCTCCTCGTAGCCCACGTACCCCGGAGGGGCACCGAAGAGCCGCGAGGCGGTGTAGCGGTCGTGGAACTCGCCCATGTCGATCTGGATCAGGGCGTCGTCGTCGCCGAACAGGAACTCCGCGAGCGCCTTGGTGAGCTCGGTCTTACCGACACCCGAGGGGCCGGCGAAGATGAACGAGCCCGAGGGCCGCTTCGGGTCCTTGAGGCCGGCGCGGGTGCGCCGGATGGCCTGGGACACCGCGTGGATCGCCGGCTCCTGGCCGATGACCCGGCGGTGCAGCTCGTCCTCCATGCGGAGCAGCCGCTGGGACTCCTCCTCGGTGAGCTTGTACACCGGGATGCCGGTCCACGTGGCGAGGACCTCGGCGATGACCTCCTCGTCGACGACGTCGAACAGGTCGGTGCCGGACGCCTTCCACTCGGCTTCCTTGGCCGCCTTGCGCTCCAGGAAGGCCTTCTC
>NZ_JBJMIE010000201.1:0-4534 GCF_045807065.1 Actinophytocola sp.
ACTCCCCCGTGTGCCTTCCCGGCCCCGCGCGAGTCTCGCGTTCCGCACCCGCGAGTTCCGCGTTGGGCACCCGCGAGTTGTGCGTTCGGGACGCGCGAGTTGTGCGTTCGGGACCGGCGAGTTGTGCGTTCGGGACGTGCGAGTCTTGCGTTGGGCACCCGCGAGTTGCGCGTTGGGGACCGGCGAGTTGTGCGTTCGGGACCCGCGAGTCTCGCGTTCAGCACCCGCGAGTTCCGCTTTCGCGTCCATCCGGGTGGGCGCCAAAACGCAACTCGCGGGTGCTCAGTGCGAGGCTCGCGGGGTTAGCTGGCCGGTTCTGGTTCGCGCAGGGCTGGGCGGGCTTCGGGGGCCGCGCCTCGGCTGGCGTCGGCTGCCAGGTCGTCCGGTTGGGTTTGGGAGTCGCGTTCTGCTTCGACCCTTGCTTTGTACAGGTCCACCTCGCGGGTTACCGTCTCCTCGGACCAGCCCAGGATTTCGCCCATCAGGCCGGCGACCTGGTCGGCGCAGTCGACGCCGCGGTGGGGGTACTCGATCGAGATGCGGGTGCGCCTTGCCAGGGTGTCCTCCACGTGTAGTGCGCCCTCGTGGGAGGCCGCGTACACGATCTCCACCTGCAGGTAGTCCGGTGCGGCCGTCAGCGGGCGCAGCAACTCCGGGCGGCTGTCGGCCAGGGCCAGGACCTCGTGGACCAGCGAGCCGTACCTGTCCAGCAGGTGCCGCACGCGGTACGGGTGCAGGCCGTGCTTCGCGCCCAGTTGGTCTACCTGGTTGACCAGTGCGTGGTAGCCGTCCGCGCCCAGCAGGGGGACCTTGTCGGTGATCGACGGTTGCAGGCGGCCGGGGAGGTCCGCCGACGCCGCGTCCACCGCGTCGGCCGCCATCACCCGGTACGTCGTGTACTTCCCGCCCGCGATCGCTACCAGGCCCGGGGACACCCTCGCCACCGCGTGTTCACGGGACAGCTTCGACGTCTCCTCGCTCTCGCCCGCCAGCAGTGGGCGCAGGCCCGCGTACACGCCTTCGATGTCGTCGTGGGTCAGCGGTGTCGCCAGTACCTCGTTGACGTGGTGGAGGATGTAGTCGATGTCGGCCTTCGTGGCCGCGGGGTGGGCCAGGTCGAGGTTCCAGTCCGTATCGGTTGTGCCCACGATCCAGTGATTTCGCCACGGAATGACGAAAAGCACGGACTTCTCCGTTCGCAGGATCAGGCCCGACTCGGACACGATCCGATCCCTCGGCACCACGATGTGCACGCCCTTGGACGCGCGCACCCGGAACCGGCCGCGCGAGCCGGAGAGCTTCTGCAGCTCGTCGGTCCACACGCCGGTGCAGTTGATCACCGCGTTGGCCTGGACCTCCAGGGTGCGGCCGTCCTCGACGTCGCGGACGCGGACGCCCGAGACGCGGTCCGCTTCCCGGATGAAGCCCACGACCTGCGTGGACGTCCGGATCACGGCGCCGTAGTGGGCGGCCGTGCGTGCCACGGTCATGGTGTGCCGGGCGTCGTCCGCCTGGGCGTCGAAGTACCGGATGCCGCCGATCAGCGCCGACCGCTTGAGTGCCGGCACCATTCGCAGGGCGCCCGCGCGGGTCAGGTGTTTCTGGCCGGGCACCGACCGGGCGCCGCCCATCGTGTCGTACAGGAGCAGACCGGCCGCGGTGTACGGGCGCTCCCACACGCGATGTGTCAGCGGGTAGAGGAAGCTCACGGGCTTCACCAGATGGGGTGCCAACCGGGTGAGCATCAGCTCCCGCTCCCGCAGTGCCTCCCGCACCAGGCCGAACTCGAGCTGCTCCAGGTACCGCAGCCCGCCGTGGAAAAGCTTCGACGACCGGCTCGACGTGCCGGACGCCAGGTCCCGGGCCTCGACCAGCGCCACCCGCAGACCACGCGTCGCGGCGTCCAGCGCGGTGCCGACGCCGACCACGCCGCCGCCGATGACCACGAGGTCGAACGTCTCCGAGCCCAGCCGCTGCCAGGCTTCCTCCCGTTCGGCGGTGCCCAGGCGACCGCCGGTAGTGTCCGCTGTCACGGGCTCCTCCTCGCACTGCTCCTGTTGGACGTCCACCACGCTACCGGCGAAATGCCCCGCGAGCCTGGTCTGTAACTCGGCGCGTGCGTCTCCGCAACACGGCGTCCCCCTTTCCCCGTCTGGACAAGTTGACCTTGGCAGTCGTAGCGTCCGAAAGCGGGTAGGCACCGACGCCGCACCCGACGGTCGGCGGTCCGCCTGCCCCTTCAGCGGCGAAGGAGTGGTCGTGGATCTGAACTTCGGCGAGATATTTCTCTGGGAGCTGTTGGGCACCGCGGGGCTGATCCTGCTGGGCGCCGGTGTGGTCGCGAACGTGGTACTGAAGAACACCCTCGGTAACAACGGCGGCTGGCTGCTGGTCAACTTCGGCTGGGGTTTCGCGGTGTTCGTCGGGGCGAGCATCGCCAACCCGTCCGGCGCGCACCTCAACCCGGCGGTCACGCTCGGCCTGATCGCCACCGGGCACTCCAACTTCGGCTGGGCTTACGTCCCCGCCTACCTGCTGGGGCAGTTCGTCGGCGCGTTCATCGGCGCGACCCTCGCGTGGCTCGCCTACAAGCTGCAGTTCGACACGCACGACGACCCCGCCGGCACACGCGGCATCTTCTGCACCGGGCCGACCGTGCCGAGCTACGGGTGGAACCTCGTCACCGAGATCATCGGCACGTTCGTGCTGGTCTTCTGGATCCTGCTCAGCCCGGCGGCCAAGACGGGCGAGGACGGCGTCCCGGTGTTCGGCAACGGCGCGCTCGGCTACGCGGCGGTGGCGTTCGTCGTCGTGTCGATCGGCGCCTCGCTCGGTGGTCCGACGGGGTACGCCATCAACCCGGCGCGTGACCTCGCACCACGGATCGCGTACGCGGTGCTGCCCATCCGGGGCAAGGGCAGCCCGGAGTGGAACTACTCGTGGGTGCCGGTCGCCGGCCCGCTCATCGGTGGTGTGCTCGCCGGCCTGCTGTACCAGATCCTGCCGACTTCCTAGGAGAGCGAACAAGTCATGACGAGCTATGTGGCCGCGATCGACCAGGGCACCACGTCCACCCGCTGCATGATCTTCAGCCATGCGGGTGAAGTCGTGTCGGTCGACCAGATGGAGCACGAGCAGATCTTCCCGAAGGCCGGCTGGGTCGAGCACGACCCGGAGGAGATCTGGCGCAACACCCGCGAGGTGGCGGCCGGCGCGTTGGCGAAGGCGGACCTGAGCGCGACGGACGTCGTCGCCGTCGGCATCACCAACCAGCGCGAGACCGCGGTGGTGTGGGATCGCTCGACCGGCAAGCCCGTGTACAACGCGATCGTCTGGCAGGACACGCGAACGGACCGGATCTGCGCGGAGTTGGAGGCGCTCGGCGGCGGCCAGGACCGGTACAAGGCGAAGACCGGCCTGCCGCTCGCGACGTACTTCTCCGGGCCGAAGATCCGGTGGATCCTGGACAACGTCGAGGGCGCCCGGCAGCGTGCGGAGGCCGGCGAGCTGCTGTTCGGCAACATGGACACCTGGCTGCTGTGGAACATGACCGGCGGTCCCGAGGGCGGCGTGCACGTGACCGACCCGACCAACGCGTCCCGCACGCTACTTATGGATTTGTCGACATTATCGTGGGACTCGTCGATCGCCGAGGACATGGGCGTCCCGCTGTCGATGCTGCCGGAGATCAGGTCGTCGTCGGAGGAGTACGGCAAGGTCAGGGAGCGGGGCGCGCTGGCGGGCGTGCCGATCGCGGGCATTCTGGGCGACCAGCAGGCGGCGACGTTCGGCCAGGCGTGCCTGTCGGTCGGCGAGGCCAAGAACACGTACGGCACGGGCAACTTCGTGCTGCTGAACACGGGCAACGAAAAGGTGTCGTCGCAGAACGGCCTGCTGACGACGGTCTGCTACAAGATCGGCACCAATGACCCGGTGTACGCGTTGGAAGGCTCGATCGCGGTAACCGGTTCACTCGTTCAGTGGCTTCGCGACAACCTCAACATCATCGGCTCCGCACCCGAGATCGAGGCGATGGCGGCGTCGGTGGAGGACAACGGCGGCGCGTACTTCGTGCCGGCGTTCTCGGGCCTGTTCGCGCCGTACTGGCGATCGGACGCCCGCGGCGCGATCGTCGGCCTGACCAGGTTCGTGAACAATGGCCACCTCGCGCGGGCGGTCCTGGAGGCGACGGCGTTCCAGTCGCGCGAGGTGATCGACGCGATGAACGCGGACTCCGGCGTGCCGTTGACCGCGCTCAAAGTGGACGGTGGGATGGTCGCCAACGAGCTGCTGATGCAGTTCCAGGCGGACATCCTCGGCGTGCCGGTGATCCGCCCGGTGGTAGCGGAGACGACCGCACTGGGCGCGGCGTACGCGGCGGGCCTGGCCGTCGGCTTCTGGGCGGGCGAGGACGACATCCGCAACAACTGGGCCCAGGACAAGCAGTGGGACCCGGCGATGGACGAGGAGGCCCGCGAGGCCACGTTCAAGGAGTGGAAGAAGGCCGTGACCAAGACCTTCGACTGGGTCACGG
>NZ_JBJMIE010000202.1:0-12295 GCF_045807065.1 Actinophytocola sp.
GGCTCGTGCGGGACGGGTTGGTGGGGCTCGCGCTCCGCGCGGCACCCGAAATCCCCCGTCATCATCCATCCCCGCCAGGCATCCGATCCGACTTGGCGGGTCCTGGCGGAGTCGGTTCATCGGCGGGTCGTGGAGCAGGAACCTGCCCTGCCGCACCGGTTCTGGCGCCCGCGCATCCGAGGCGTTCCTGCCCCGCCGTGCGCGATCATCCGCGGTAGCGGGCTGGTCGACCTGACACTTCGCCGTCAGTGTCGAGTCCGAATCTGCGTCCGGACCGGTGACCGGTCCGGACGCAGGCGTGTTCGGTCGGGCTACGTGGTCGGGATGGGCAGCAGTTCGTAGCCGACGCTCGACTCCGTTCCGTCCGGCGCGGTGAGCACGGCGATACCGACGATGTCTCCGCCGACAATCACCACCTTCCCGAGGTTCCCCACCACCACGCCCTGGTCGTTGATGGACCGCGCCCTGGTTTCGGTGTGCTGGTTGCTCTCGTCACCGGGCGCGCCGAGGAACACGGGCAGAGTCTCCGCGGAGCCGAGTACGAGTTTGTACTGCGGAACGGCCGCGGCCGCCGCGCTGGGCGCGACATAATTCGATGCAACGGCTTCACCGGGTGCGGGGGACCGGCGGCAGCGCTGCTCGGCACGCGGCGGTGCGACCAGTTCAGCACGTAGGTCGCACCGCCGCGGTGGCAGGCTGCCTGCACAGCGCGGGTGATTTCAGCCGACGATGACCAATGCCGTCGGGCCGGACGCGGTCATGACACCCTGGACGGTCAGGCACTTCAACGCGTCAAGGGTCGCCTCAACGGTGGTTCTCACCACCTGCGCGCCGGCGAACTGCCCGCTCACGACCTCGCCCTCGCTGACGAACACCGTCTCGCCGGCGGGCTTGATGTTGACCGTGAGGTTGTAGCGGATGACGCTGTTCGCCCCCGAATTCCAGTGGACGACCATTGTCGAGTTGAAGCTGGCCGTCAGGCAACTGGCCGTGCCACTGCCGTTGATGGTGAATGTCGCGTTGTTGATGGCCGGATTGCTGGTTGACACACAGGAACCGAGAGTACCGTCGACGTGAACCGTCGTGGGCTGCGGCACGAACGTGAGTCCTGGTTGGAAGTCGGTGGCCTCGGTTCCGTCAGGACACGCGACGAGCGTTTCCGAGGCGCTGGCCAACTGCGCGCCCACGGGAAGTAAACTGGTCAGAAGGGCAAGGAACAACCCTGCCGCAGCGATGCGGCCGATTTTCATAACGTCTCTCCTTTTCGTACGTGCACCACGTCCCAATAGGACTCGGTGGCAAGGTGGATGTGAGCGTGCGCCCGAGAAGTGGCCGAGTCACTAGCGCACTCTCAATCTTTATCCAGTTGTGACGACAAGGATTGTTTGGCTGCATCGTGTCGACGAACGGGAATTTCTGACCAATTCCAGCGCCGCTGACCAGTGGACCTTGCGGGCAACGTCGGTGCATTCTGCCGTTGCCCTGGTCGGGCCGCGTCGGTAGCGTGAAAATTCTTTCCAAGTAATTGGGTTGCCGAGTTACAGGGCGACCGCGGTGAGCAACTCGGACATCCGGCCGGTGAGCTTCGCGAGAGCGAGCGGGCGGTGGTCCTGATCCGGACCGGGGACATGGAAGCCGTGAAGACCACCGACCCGGACCACCGGGAACGGCGACGGGCTGCTCGTCCAACACGGCCAGGGTTGAAGTACAGGAACGGCAGGTCGACCACCGCCGCTCGCGACATCACATCAACGGTCTGGCTGGTCGCGCAGCACATCCCGGCTCGAGACGAGCAACTGCCGCAGTGTCTCGTACACCTGGTTGCCGAGCAGGTCGCGAATGTCGCGGTCGACGGCTTCTTCCCGGGTGACGGCCTCCTCGGCAAGCAGGCGCCCCTGCTCGGTGGCATGCAACTCGACGGTGCGCCCTCGGCCTACTCGGCGTTCGATCAGTCCGAGCTTCTCCAGGCGGGCGACGATGTGGCTGATCGCCTGCTGACCGCTGCGCCGGATCGGTACGGCGCAGGACATCGCGAACGCGGTCCTCTACCTTGCCAGCGACCTGTCCGCCTTCGTCACCGGCACCGACATCCTCGTCGATGGAGGTGTCACGTCGGCTCTGAACCTCTGAAAAACTCTGAAACTGTCCCGGAATGTTGTTGTCCGAGCACCGGAGGAGTGGGCGCCACGCACCGCGCGGCGCCCCGATATCACCCGAAGACGGTCAGGATCACGGCGGAGTAACCGACCGTGGTGTGTTCGACGTTGGCGGCGAGGAATGCCGACTCACCGAACACGACGTAGGGCAGGAACGGGACCGGACCGCCATTGTCGTACCAGAACCACGCGAAGGCCGGTTGGAGAATCGGCGTGGCCTGGGCGACCCCGAGCACATCGAACGGATTGAGGGCGGCGGCGGCCTGTGCGATGACACATCCGGTGTTGGGAAAATCGGTGTACCCGATGTGGTAGTTGCCGTCGATGTAGCCGGTGAAGCTGGTCAGGATCAACGGATCGGGCGCGATCGTCAGCGGACATTCCGGGGCCTGTGCGACAGCGGCGGCGGTCTGGTCGATCTGACGATAACCGGACGGCACGGTGAACAGCTCCGCCGGCGGGGCGGTCTTGGTTCGCACGTCGGTGTAGGTCCTGGTGTACCTGGCGCCCGAGGCCTCGGTGACCTGGATCTGCACGGCCAGCTGGATGTCCGGGGCCAGCCACGTGGTGACCTCCCGGACGTCGGGTGCGGCGTTGTCCCGCGGCGTGGTCACCGTGTAGGAACGGCCTTCGGCCTTCACGTCCCCGAACCAGGCCGTGCCGAGGCTCCTGGGCTCGGAACTGAGCTGTTGTCGCTTCGTCCTCACCGCTCCGGTCGTCGCCGGGAGCTTGCTCGGCTTGGCCGGCGCCGACGTCGTCGTGTACGTCCCGGCCCTGGTATCCATCCGTACGGTCGTTCCGGCGACCGGATCGTTGATCGTCACCACCGAGCCGCTCTCGTGCCGAGTGCGCCCCCGGCTGTCCCGATACAGTCGGTTCTGCTCCTGGCTGTCGTGTAGCCGGCCGTCCGAGCCGAGCGACGAGCGGCTGATGTTCTCCACCGCGCTCAACGCCACCGGCGGTGCGCCGTGCTGCCGCGGCTGGCCCACGGCCGGCATCTCGGCAGACCGCGTGCCCGGCCCGGCGCTGGCCTGGATGGGAGCGACGAACATCGCCCCGGCCAATCCGATGACGAGCACCGCGACCAGTCTTCTTCGCTTCATCAAACCTCCTGGTGATCAACGCGATCGTCGGCGCACCGACTGGATGTCGATCGGACGACGACCGGCAACAGCCACTGACCCCCGGCGCCACCGCCGCCCTCATGAAGTCGGTCATCCGCCTCGGGGTAGCACCGTGCACGGCCGTTCGTGTGAATCGCTTGCCGGCGTCTGCATTTCCCCGGTCATCTGCGCTATCCCTGTTGGGTGGCGGCGCGCCAGGAAGGCGGGCACGGCGATGAACATCGCTCTGCTAGGCGAGGTGACCGCGCACGTCGACCAACAGGAGGTGATCCTCGGGCCCGCACGGCAGCGGTGTGTGCTGGCGGCGCTGGCCGTGGATGCCGGCCGGTTGGTGTCGGTGGAACGGCTGGTGGAGCGGGTCTGGGGTGCTGACACGCCCCGGCGGGGAGCGGCGACCCTGCACAGCCACATCTCCCGGCTGCGCGGCGCGTTCGCCGGCGCGCTGGCCATCGTGCACCGCTCCAACGGCTACACCCTCGAGGTGCGGCATGCCGACCACGTGGTGGACCTGCTCCGGTTTCGCGCTCTGCGTGACCAGGCCCGCGGTGCGGGGACGAGCACGCATATGGTGGCGTCGCTGACCGAGGCCTTGGCGTTGTGGCGCGGCGAGCCGATGACCGGGTTGAGCGGGGAGTGGGTGGAAGGCGAGCGCGACCGGTGGCGACAGGAACGCCGGGCCGTGGAGCACGACCTGATCGATGCCCGGCTGCGCATCGGCCACGGTGAGGAGCTGGTGACGCAGCTGTGCGAGCGGACCGCGCGGCACCCGCTGGACGAGCGCGTGGCCGGCCAGTACATGCTGGCGCTGCACCGCGCCGGACGCTCGGCGGACGCCCTGGACCACTACCGGCAGCTCCGAGAACATCTGGTCGAAGAGCTGGGCACCGACCCCGGCGCCGCCCTGCGGGCCCTGCACCGGCAGATCCTGGCCGCCGACCCCGACCTGATTCCCACACCCGCCGTCACCGCGACCGAACCGGTGGTTCCTCGGCGACTGCCCGCTCCGCCCTCGCCACCTGCGGGCCGCGGCGAGGGCGCCACCCGCCCTCCGAAAAGACCGCCCGCAGAGGGAGCCGGGCGCCAGGGGATGGCCGGTTCCTCCGGTGCCACCCCCCTGGTGGGCCGCGCCACCCAGCTGAAGTTGCTCGACGACGCGGTCGCCGCGGTTCTCGACGGGCAGTTCGTCGTTGTCCAGGTATGTGGTGAGGCGGGGCTGGGGAAGACGCGGGTTCTCGCTGAGCTCGGCCAACGCGTCGCCGCCGCGGGACTGCTGGTCCGCTCCGGACGCGGCACCCAGTTCGAGCAGGAGGTGCCGTTCGGCATCTACGCGGACATGGTGGAGCCCATCACACCGGAGCCGGTCATCCCCCTCGACGAGCGCGAGATCTCACCCGAGCGCCGCCTGCGGATGGACTCCCGTCTACGCCGGATGCTCGCGGCAAACGCGGCGACCGGCGTCGCGTTGCTGCTCGACGACATGCACTGGGCGGACTCCGCCTCGCTGGAGCTGACCGAGCACCTGGTCCGCACGCCGCCGCCGGTTCCGTTGCTGCTCACGGTCGCCTTCCGCGGCACGTCCGCGCCGGCGCGGCTCGTCAACGCCATCGCCCGGCTTGGTGCCGTGGCAGTGCTGATCGACCTGCCGCCACTGGGGTCGGCCGACCTTGAGGTGCTGCTGGCCGACACGCCGCGACATCGCCGTTCTCTGATCGCACGCGCCAGCGGTGGCAACCCCCTGTACGTCCAGGCGCTGTCGCGCCTGCCCGACCACACGTTGAACGGCCTGGCGACCCTGGCACGACCGCAGAGACCGGTCGACGCCAACTGGGTCGTCGACTCACAGGGCTACGTGCTGGCCGGGCTCGCCGCCGAGATCACGACACAGGAGCAGGCGGTGCAGACCGTCGCCCACGTCGCTGCCATCGCTGCCGACCACACGACCATCGACCTGGTCGCCCACGTCGCGGCGCTGCCGATGGAGGAGGTGACGAGCGCGGTCGACCAGCTCGTTCGGATGGGCCTGATCGAGGCCGACGGCGCACGGATGGCGTTCCGGCACCCGTTGATGCGGGCCGCCGCCTATGCGCTGACCGGCCCGGCCTGGCGGTTCGAGGCCCACACGCGCACCGCCGACTACCTGCGTGCCCGGCGGGCCTCCCGGCAGATCGTGGCCCACCACACCGAGCAGTCCGCGCGGTATGGCGACCAGACCGCGGTGGCCACCCTGGCCGAGGCCGGCATCCTGTACGCGCACGAGGCTCCCGCCCAGGCCGCCCGGTGGCTCGGCACCGCGCTGCGGATCATGCCGGACGGCGGCCCTCGGGACGAGCGCCGCGCGGCGGTCGCGCTGTGGTACGCCCGCACCCTGGGGCGCAGCGGCGAACTGAACCGCTGCCGCGAAGTGCTCCAGCAGCTCACCCGCCCCGACAGTCCCGTACGTGTCCAGGCCGAAACGTTCAGCGTGGCCATCGCGCGGCAACTCGGGGACTTCGCCGAGGCGGCCGCGACGCTGAACGCACAGCTCGCCCGTGAACTCGACCCGCTCGGCGAGGCCAAGCTGCGCACCGAGCTGTCCGCGGTCGACGCGTTCCGGGAGAACCCCACCGCCGCGGTCCACCACGCACAACGGGCGCTCGAGCTGCTGGACCGGGATCAGCCGGTGCTCGTGGCCACAGCACACACGTTGCGGGCACTCGGCGCGCTGTACAGCGGATCCACCACGTCCGCGCGGCAGTACCTCACCGAGGCCATCGACGCCGTCGACGCCGTGAGCGACGCCGAGCTGCGACCGTACCTCGAGATCATCTCGCCGCTGGCGCTGGCGGAGATCCAGCTCGGAGTGCTGCACGACGCAGCGCGTCACCTCACCCGCTCCCGCCGGGTCCTGGACACGCTCGGACCGAGCAGCGCCTCGCCGTACCTGCTCGTCATGGAGACACTGCTGCACACCCGCACCGGCGACCTCCCCAGGGCGATCGAGCTCGGTGAGGAGGCGACGGCCGCCGCCGAGCGAGTCGGCAGCGCCGAGATGTGCGCGATGGCGACCGCGGTCCGGCTGCGCCCTCTGTCGTGGGTTGCCGGACCGGCCGCCGCACTCGCCGTCGCCCGTGGTCCCGCCGACGCACCGCACTCGCGTGCCTGGTGGCGAACCAGCCGGGTCGAGCTGGCCCTCGCCCACGTCCTGAACGGGGACCGGCGTGGTTGTCTCGAACTGCTCGCCGACAGCTCGGCTCCGCCGTCGAGCCATCCGCCGACCGTCGCGGCTCGCCACGCGCTCGCCGCGATCGCGTTGGCCGGCAGCGGGGACTGCCACGCCGCCGAGGACGCGAGTGCTCAGGCGCTGGCCGCCGCGGAGGGGCTGGCGTACGAACGTGCTCTCGCCGAGTTCAGCCAGTCGTTCACCGCGTACCGCATGCGTCGCCCGGCCCGGGCGGTCGCACTGGCGAACGACGCGGCGGCCGGGTTCGCCGCTGCGGGAGCGCCGGCGGAAGCGGCGCTGTCGCACCACCTCGCTGGCGCCGCGCACCGGACCGCGGGCCGGCTTCGCCGCTGCGACGAGTCGTTCGACCGGGCCGAGGCCGGCTACACGGCATGCGGTGCCGCGTGGCTGTCGACCGTGCTGGCGAACCAGCGCCGCCCGACCAGTATCAAGCGAACACCCCCTCGTGGCGCGCCGCTCACCGCGCGCGAATGGGAGATCGCCGAGCTGGCGACGACCGGCCTGAGCAACCACGAGATCGCGACCCGGCTGTACCTCAGCCGACGAACCGTCGAGTCCCACCTCAGCCGCGTCTTCACCAAGCTGGAGATCCACTCCCGCACCGCCATGGCACACCACCTCGCCGACCTCGCCCGCCATGAAGCGCGGCCGAGCGGCTCGAACACCGACCGATCTCCGTAGCCGGTTTGGGTAATTTCACCGATCCCGGCACCGGTCAAGAAGCCGCGGACAAGATCTCGATGAAGCGATGCGCGCACTCGAACGACGACACAACCCGAACCCGCCACAACCACCCCCTTGACATGAAGGGGAGCCATGAGAGGGCGATCGCCTGATCGCTGTGCGATTGTCTTCATCGATATGCGCCCGGGTCGCGCACCCGGGGCGGCGGAGATCGGCCGAACGGTCACTTCTTCCCAGCCTTCTGGCCGTTCCGGCATGTCGCTTCCCTTCCCTACGGTGGCCTCGGTTCCGCTCGACCGTGGGCGGAAGCCGCACCATCACGTAGAGGATTTCCTGATGAGCGCACGACGCAGCGCCCTCCGGCGTGGCCTCACGCTGGGCACCGTGACCTTGACGATCTCGGCAGGGCTGACCATGGGGGCGAGCGCCGCGACGCCACCGTCCGCCCCCGACTCCGACAGCGCCGCCACACCCGTGCTCGACTGGGTTCCTTGCCCGGGAGAGACCGGTCCGCCGGGCTCCGAGTGCGCCACGGCCCGGGTGCCACTGTCCTATCGGGACCCGACCGGTCCGCAGATCTCCCTTGCTCTGACCAAACGGCCCGCCAAGGACCCGCGGCACAGGATCGGCACCGTGTTCACCAACCCCGGCGGTCCCGGTGGCGGCGGCCGGATCCCGCCGCGGCTGGAGCCGGTGGTGAGCGCTCGCTTCGACATCGTCGGGTTCGACCCGCGCGGTACCTTCGCCTCCACCCCGGTCACCTGTTCCGACGACCCGGCCGACGACGCGGAACTGAACCCGGTCTTCCCCATCACGGAAGCCGAAGAGGCCGCGGCGATCCGGCAGGTCGGCGACGTCACCGCGCGCTGCGCGCAGCACGCCGGGCCGCTACTGGGGCACATGTCCACCGCCAACGTGGCCAGGGATCTGGACCTGCTGCGCCGCGCCGTCGGCGACCGGCAGCTGACCTACATCGGCACCTCCTACGGGACACACCTGGGTGAGGTGTACGCCAACCTGTTCCCGCAGCGCGTGCGGGCTATGGTGCTCGACGGCGTGCTGCAACCGCAGGAGTGGACCACCGGTCGACTGCCGGGGCAGAGCAGTGAGCCCTACATCTACCGGGTCGGCTCGTACCTCGGTGCCCAGACCGCGCTGAACACCCTGCTGCGGGAATGCGCGGCCCACACCCAGTGCGAGTTCGGCGGCCCCGGCGCCACCGAGCAGAGCCTGCACCGCAAGTACGACGACCTGCTGGCCACGCTGCGCCGGGGACCGGTCAGCTTCACGGACTCGCACGGCGAGACGCAGCAGATCACCTACCAGGAGCTGGTCAGCCGCATGCTGAGCGCGCTCTACGGCTGGGACGCCGCCGCATACATAACCCCTTTCCTGCAGACGGTGTACCTCGCCGCCCAGCACCCGGCCGCGGCCGCTCCCGCGCAGGTCCCCGTGCCCGCCGCGCCCCGGTTCTCCCACCCCGAAGCGACCAGCGCCCCGAACGCGGAGCCCGACGAGCCGCAGATCGCGTACAACACCTGGCACAACGCCGTCGCCTGCACGGACTCCGACAACCCACGCGATCCGCGGGCGGTCGGCCGCTACGCCCGCCTGGCCGAGGCAGCCGCTCCCGGGTTCGCGTCAGCCTGGATCTACTCCGGGTTGCCGTGCGCGAGCTGGCCGGTGACCGACCCCGACCGCTACACCGGTCCGTGGAACCGGCCGACCGCCAACCCGGTGCTGCTCGTGGGTGACCGACTCGGCGACCCGGCGACACCGTACGAGGACGCGGTCTCCACCAGCCACCTCCTCGGCCGAGCCCGCCTGCTCACCGCGGACATCTCCGGGCACGGCGTCGCCTACGACGGTCGCAACCAGTGCGTGGACCAGTGGCTGGACAGCTACCTGACCGACCTGACACTGCCACCGGCCGGCACGGTCTGCGCCGCCGAGCAAGGGCCCTTCGACCCGAACCCCTGAGGCCCGTGCTGCGGCACTATCTCACCAGGCAATCCGAGTGAACCGTCCAGTGTGGATCGAGAGAGCAAATGACGGGAGTGGGGCCGTCGCGGTGACGGCCCCACTCGTCCGTGTTGATGAATCCTCCGGTGACTACGCGATTCCGCCCCAGTGTTGGTTGCGCTGGCCGTCACCGAGGTCGTCCCAGAGTTGGGTCGGCGTGCCGTTGTCGCCGATGCGGTTCGCGTCCGCGTCCAGGCAACGGCCGTTGTACAGGTTGGTGATCGTGATCGGCTGTGCGGGCGCTGCCGTGGCCTGGCCGGCCAGGCCGACACCGAGGCCGGCGGCCAGCAGCAACGCCAACAGTGGCGTTCCCAGGATCCGCCAGAGTTTTCCCTTCATAGGCTTTTCCTTCATCTGTCAGGGATTTCACGATCCGGTTCAACCGGCCGTGGTGTGCACCTGTCAGGGTCGTCCGGCGCGGCGTCGCGAACATCGGGGCAGGCACCGGACCTGCCGTCGCCGGGATCAGGGCTGGCCCTGACACCGGCGTTCGGTCGACCTCAGACACGCCAACACGGCCAGCACGCGACGGTGGTGTTCCGCCTCAGTGGGTATCCCGAGGCGCTGGAAGATCCGGCGGATGTGGGTCTCCACCGTCTTGATCGTCAGGTTCAGCTGCTCCGCGATCGCCGCGTTGGACCGGCCCTCGGTCATCAGGCTCAGCACGTCGTGTTCCCGCGCCGACAGATCCCGCACCGGGTCGCCCCGGCGGGCTGCGTTGAACATGTTCGCGACGACGTCTGGGTCGAAGGCGCAGCCGCCGGTGGCGATTCAGGGCGGACGTCACGAGTTGCTGCTGGGCGCCGTCATGGAGGTCCCGCTCCACCCGCCGCCGTTGCTCGTTGACGGCCGCGACGAGGTGCGAACGGGCGGTCCGAGCTTCGAGTGCCTGGGCCCGGAGCTCGGCTGCCAGCCGTTGGTTGTCCAACTCCAACGCCGCGGCCGAGACCACGGCGTCGAGCACGTACCGGTCCTCGATCAGGGCCGGATCGTGCGACAGCACCGCGATCCGCCGTCCGTGACGCATCACCGAGGTCGCGGCCCCCCACCGACGAGGCCGGCCACGTACACGGGAGCGATGACGCGCCGGGCTGGTGGCGAGGCCGTCAGCCAACGCCTGAGCAGTGTGCTGACGACAGCCGCACCCAGGCTGATCTGCACGAGGTCGACCGCCGGTGTCGGCCAGCCGGCCGCCAGGACCAGCAACAGGTTCGGCACTTCCGACGCGATGAACAGCGCACTGAGCGGCACGAGGATGAACGTCGCTCCGTAGCCGGCGGCCACCAGGGCGCGGTCGGCTGCGGATCGCAGCCGCCCGTCAGGAAATATCAGCAGCAGCTGGACCACGAACCCGGCAGAGGCAGAGCGAAGCAACATGCCCACGGTGTGCACCGGGGGACTGGCCGAAATCTGGAGGTCCTCGGCGAACCAGCCGATTCCCACCAGCACCATGACCAGGCCCACCGGGTTGTCCGGTCGGCGAAGGCTCGCGACCAGACCAGCCACCAGGTACAGCCCACCCACGGTTCCGGAGAACAGTGTCGTGGTGGACTCCTCGTACCGATCAGACGCCGTGACAGCCAGGACGAACACGCCGAATGCGACACCCGCCCCGGTCAGCACACCCACGGTCCGCATCGTCGGCCGCCCCGCCAACGCCCGAATCGCACCAAAACAACGTTTCATCTGGCACCCCCCGATATCCCTGACTCTCGGGACAACATTCAGGAGTGTTACGGGGCGGTGTGACAGAACGGCGGACTGTTCAAGCCCGTCAGGAACGCACCCACGGCGACGAGGAGCACCGGGTAAGCGGGCTCCTCGCCGCCACGGCCGCGGGCGTTACGGCGCCGTGCCGTGGGTCGCCGTCACCTTCCAGATCCGGCCGTTCGCCTTGGCCAGCACGTACAGCTCACCGGCGCGGTCCTGGCCGAGGCGCAGGTCCACCCGGTCGTCGCCGGCCAGGTTCGCCATCGTGGTCTGGGTGCCGCTGGAGTTGAACACCTGCAGCTGGTACAGCGGCGCGAGCCCGGCACCACGCACCATGTCGGCGGCGTTGGTGTAGAACACCCGACCGTCGACCAGGTCGCCGAACACGTACTTGCCGCGCAGTGCCGGCACCGCGGTGCCCCGGTAGACGAAGCCGCCGACGATCCCATGCCCGGCGTCGGTGCCGCACGGCAGGTCCGCGGCGTTGTGGTCGAACGCGGCGACCGGGTAGTCGTAACCGAACTGCGCGTCGTTCGCGGGCAGCGGGTAGAGGTTGCAGCGCTCCTGCCGGTTGAACACGAACGCGCCCTCCCGGTCGCTCCAGCCGAGGTTGTCACCGGCCCGCAGGTCGTAGACGCCCTCGATGTCGTGCTCGCCGATGTGCCCGAGGAACATCCGGCCGTCGGCCGGGTCCCAGCTGAACCGGTGCGGGTCACGCATGCCCATCGCGAAGAACTCACCCATCGTGCCGGACTGTCCCACGAACGGGTTGTCGGCGGGGATGCCGTAATGCCCGTTCGCGCTGTTGGTGCCGCTCGGGTCGATGCGCAGGATCTTGCCGAACGGCACGGTCCGGTCCTGCGGCACGGTCGTCTGGTAGCCGATCCCGCCGTCCCCGACCGCGACGTAGAGCTTCCCTCGGTCGGGGCCGCCGGACACCGCGGTCGGGTTGAAGTCGATCTGCTGGATCGCGTGCAGGTAGCTGGCGAACCCGAGACGCAGCAACGTCCGGTGGGTGCCGCTGAACGTGGTCGCGGCCGGGTTCGTCGCGGTCCACTCGGTCACCACGCTCTGCACCACCGCGTCCGGCTCGGTCCAGTCCGCCCGCTGCGAGGTGAGCGCGTCGAACGCCTCGCTGTGCACGGTGTAGAACTTGCCGTTCGTGGCGAAGTCCGGGTGGAACGCGACGAAGCCGAAGCCGCTGCCCATTCCCTTGCCGGAGAAGAAGTTCGAGCCGACCGTCGCGCGCACGTCGAGGTAGACGCTCGGCGTGCCGCCGCCGGCGGGTTCGGTGTAGAGCCTGCCGTTGAGGTCCGGCACGAACAGCCGGGTCGAGCCGGGGATCTGGCCGAGGAAGTTGATCCTGGCCCGCCGCACCA
>NZ_JBJMIE010000203.1:0-6236 GCF_045807065.1 Actinophytocola sp.
CGAGGCCCGCGACTTCCTCGTCACCCGCCGGGCCAAGATCACCCCCGACCAGGCAGGGCTGACCATCTACGGCGGTAACCGCCGGGTCCCCGGCCTGCGCCGCGAGGAGGTCGCGTTGCTCGCGGGTGTGTCCGCCGACTACTACACGCGGCTGGAGAAGGGCAACCTCGCCGGCGTGTCCGACAGTGTCCTGGACGCCGTCGCGGGCGCCCTGCAGCTCGACGAGGCCGAGCGTGTCTACCTGTTCGACCTCGCTCGCACGGCCAACGCCGCCGGCCGCCCCCACACGGGCGCACCGCAGCGCCGGCGTCCGCAGCACCGGGTTCGGCCGGTCGTGCAGCAGATCCTCGACAGCATGACCACCACCGCCGCGTTCGTCCGCAACGGCCGCCTCGACATCCTCGGCACCAACCTCCTCGGCCGGGCCCTGTACTCCCCGGTGTCGCGGGCCTGTGCACCCGCCGCGAGAACCACGTGCGGACCAGCAAGAGAGGACATGTCCATGACCGACCACAACGGACAGGCGGAGCCCTCCGGCGCCCAGAAGATGTTGGGCGACTTCGCGCCCGCACTCGTGCGCCTCACCGACGACGTGCTGTTCGGCGAGGTCTGGCAGCGCACCGGGCTGACCCCCAAGGAGCGCAGCCTGGTCACCGTCGCCGCCCTGGCCACCAACGGCAACACCGAGCAGCTGGTCTTCCACCTCGACCTCGCGAGGAAGAACGGCAACACCGAGGCCGAGCTGGTCGAAGCCATCACCCACCTCGCGTTCTACGCCGGCTGGCCCCGGGCAATGTCCGCCATGGCGGTCGCCAAGCAGGTCTTCACCCACTGACAAGGAGAAACACCACCATGCGCGGAGCAGTCATCCACGCCCCCGGCGACGTTCGCTTCGAGGAGCGCGCCGACCCCACCATCCAGGAACCCACCGACGCGGTCATCCGCATGTCCGCCACCTGCGTCTGCGGGTCGGACCTGTGGCCCTACCGCGGCATCGAAGCCGTGTCGGGGCCCGCGCCGATTGGCCACGAGTACGTCGGCATCGTCGAGGAGGTCGGCGGCGAGGTCACCGGCATCAGGCCCGGCCAGTTCGTCGTCGGCTCCTTCTTCGCCTCCGACAACACCTGCGAGATCTGCCGGGCCGGGTTCCAGACCTCGTGCGTGCACCGCCAGCCGGTCGGCTCGGAGGGCGCCCAGGCCGAGTACCTGCGGGTCCCCCTCGCCGACGGCACCCTGGTCGCCACCCCGGAGGTTCCCTCCGACGACCTGGTGCCGAGCCTGCTCGCCGCCTCCGACGTGCTGGGCACCGGCTGGTTCGGCGCCGTCGCCGCCGACGTCGGACCGGGCAAGACCGTGGCGGTCGTCGGTGACGGCGCGGTCGGTCTCCTCGGCGTGCTCGCCGCGCGGGAGCTGGGCGCGGAGCGGATCATCGCGATGAGCCGCCACGAGTCCCGGCAGAAACTGGCCACCGAGTTCGGCGCCACCGACATCGTCACCGAACGCGGCGACGACGGCGTGGCCGCGGTCAAGGAGCTCACCGGTGGACTGGGCGCGCACTCGGTCATCGAGGCCGTCGGCACCCAGGAGTCCATGATGCAGGCCATCCGCTCCACCCGCCCCGGCGGCTCGATGGGCTACGTCGGCGTCGCCCACGACGTCACTCTGCCGGGTGAAGAACTGTTCTTCTCCCACGTCCGCCTGCTCGGCGGCCCCGCCCCGGTCCGCCGGTTCCTGCCCGATCTCATCGACCGCATCTGGCGCGGCACCATCGACCCCGGCAAGGTCTTCGACCTCGAACTCCCCCTCGACCAGGTCGCCGAGGGCTACCAGGCCATGGACGAACGCCGCGCCATCAAGACGCTGCTGCGCCCCTGACACTTTCTTCCCTGGAGAAACCCGTGGAACTCATCCCCGTGAAGGACACCGCCAAGGCCCCAGCGGCCAGGTTCACCGGCGACGTCTACCTCACGATGATCAAGACACCCGAACCGCCGTCACGCCTGGTGGCCTCCCTGGTCCGCTTCACCCCCGGCGCACGCACCAACTGGCACTCCCACGCCAACGGGCAGACCCTCCACGTCACCGAAGGCGTCGGCTACGTCGCCAACCGCGAGGGCCAGGTCATCCGCATGCGCGCCGGCGACACCGTCTGGACCCCGCCCGGCGAGGAACACTGGCACGGCGGCACCGACAGCACCGTCATGTGCCATATCGCCATGCTCGAAGCCACCGAGGACAGCGACGGCACCACCTGGCTCGAACCCGTCACCGACGAGCAGTACGCCACCGCCCACACCGGCTGAACAGGCCCGGCGAAATCGGTTTCAGCGCTGCTCCTGGCCGTCCTCGGCGAGGCGGTGGTCAGGCAGCCGGCAGCCGTTCAGGACCGGCGCCCTCGCGCGGCAAGCTCGGCCAGGTGGTGGAGTGAGTTGATGAGGTGGTCGGGGCCGAACGGCGGGAACTGGATGCCGCGCTCGCGGATGAACCGCGGCACCGCGGACCAGTCATAGGTGAGCGTGACCTCGGTCCCGGACGAACCGAGCGGCGCCAGGTCGTAACGCCAGATCCAGCCGCCGAACTCCAGCTGGCCGTCGCCCTTCTCCTGCCCCGTCAGCCAGCCGATGACGCGCGGCGCGTCGAGCACTTGGACCTTGTTGACCACCCGGTAGTCACCGACCGGGTGGTCGGCGTGGTACATGTCCATCCGGAAGATCTGCCCCACCTCGGCCAGCGGCGCCCGGTCGACGGACTCCTGAACCCAACCGGTCCCGTCGATCGCGGCATGGGTCGTCGGGTCCGCCAACACCGCGAACACCCGCGCGACGGGGACGGCGACAGTCAGGGTGGCGCTCACCTTCTCCTCGTCGCCCGTGGACCGGGCCTTCGCGGACGCGGGGGTGGCGATGGTGGTGGTGACGGACATCGTGGCCTCCGACAGGTGGCGACCGACCCCTTGCCGGCCTCTCACCCTGACTACGAACGACCTCGCCGCCATTCGACACCACCGCGAAAAGAAAGCACGGTGCGATGCGCTGTGTGGGTCGCGTTCCGGCGAAGGTGCGGTCAGCGGGGAGGACTGTGGCTCGGCGCCGTCACGTTTCGCCGCGGTATCTGCTGATCGAGTGCCGTCCTCGCACGGAGATCCACGGGACCGAGTTCTCTCCCCAGGGCGGTGCCGAGCAGGTTTCTCGCCTGCTCGGCACGGCCCAGGCCGCCCGGTCGGTCCTCAGGGCGGCGCGGGCCGGTGCAGGAGCCGGCCCGCGCGCCCCACGCGGGTGGTGCGGTCAGGTCAGTTCGATGAGTGGGAAGCCGCGGTGGCGCCGGGGCGGGATCAGGAAGTTCTGGCGCCGGGTGGTGGTGATGAAGCGCTCCAGGCCGTGGTCCTCCTCGTCGAGGGCGAACTGGTCGAGCAGGTCGAGGCTGGCCTGGTTGCGACGTAGTGTGGAGAAGAAGTCCGAGCTGGGGAAGAAGCCGGAGAACTGCAGCTTCGGCGTGTTGCGGCCGGTGGTGGTGTCCATCGCGTCGAAGCCGGGGCCGTCGATGCGCAGGTGGATGGGTCGGCCGTCGGAGGTGCGGCCGGACCGGTGCAGCTGTGAGACGTGCCCGATGCGCTGGAACTGCTGCGCGCTGGTGACCGCGTAGTTGGCGCCGCGGAACTGGTTGCGCAGGAACGCGCCGCGCCGGCTGAGGTTGCGCGGACCACCGCCGTCGCGGAACGGGTCCGTCGCGTCCTCGGTCACCTGGACCGGGGACTCGAACATGTACTGGAGGCGCTCGCTGAACGGCTCGCGGTGGTCGGGGTTCGGGTCGTCCGGATCGTTGCCGTTCACGTAGAACTGTTGCAGGTCAAGGAGAACGTGTGACAGGTGCTGGATGGCGCCGTTGTCGAAGTAGCTGCCGGCCGCGGCGTTGGTGAGCTTGATCCCGCCGCCGCCCACGAACGTCACGTTCTGCGCCGGGGCGCTCGCGTCCACCTGCTGGTCGGCGAACCCCATCCACATGGGGGAGAACGGGTTCACGAAGTCCGCGAACGGCAGGCCTTGCGTGGCCGCGATGTTCCTCGGCAGACCCTGCTGCACGAACATGGCCCTGGTCGAGGTGATGGTCATGCCGGCGTCGAACACCGGAGACGGCTGCGTGCGGCTCAGCATCCGGTTGCTGCCGCCCAGCCAGGCCACCACGTCGGCGATCCGTGAGGAGTCGTCGCTGCGGATGGTGAACAGGATGTCGTTGCTCTCCATGCGCACCGCCACGTTGAACTCGGGGCGGCGCAGTTCCAGAGTCCGGTTGCCCGAGGCCACGTCGGTGGGGCCGGGCACCGCGCGTTTGAGCACCTGCTGGCCACCGGGCAGTCCCTGGAACGCCACGGTCTGCGGCATGTTCGCGTTCACGACCGCGGCCGGCAGCCGGCCGAAGTAGTTGTCGCTGTAGGACACGTGGGTCATCACGCCCGCGGGCGAGTACGGGTAGTTCGCCTCGATGTTGAGCAGCGCCGACTCCATGCGCCCCTGGTCGGCCTTCGAGGGGGCGCGGGCGAGCCGGGCGGTGACGAACACGGTCTGGATCGGCGGCATGGAAACCTGGATGCCGTCGATGGTCTGTGCCGGCGGCATGAACGGCGAGAGGTCGAACTGCACGTCGGGAAATGCCAGCGCGCCGGGGTCCGCCCAGGCCACCCGCTCCGGTTGCCAGGTCAGCTCGCCGACGAGGTTGAGCGTGCCGAGGGCACCGACGAACGCGCCGGCGCGGCGCAGCGCGGAGCGACGGGAGAGGGGTTTCTTCAGAATGTCGGAGGCCAGGTAACTCGGCTTGCTTTCTACGTTTCGATTGTGCGCGACCGGGCAACCTGAATTACGCTCGGTGGGGGCGGTGTCAGTCACGATAAACAACCTCCGCAGGGAAACCGAAGCGGTGGTTGCGTGGACAGTTCCATGTGCACGGCAAGAACCGACCAACCCGCTTCGTTGAGGTACTACAACAAACTATTACGACAGTCCTCGGGAGACCACCGTCAAACCTACCTAGGTATTGTGGACACTGAGTCGTCGATCAAGCGGCAACCAGTGCGAATGCGGTGGTTTCAACCAAAAAACCGAGAGGTAGGGAAAACCCCCTGGGGGTCCGCTCAATTCTCCAGTACCCACTGATCGGGGCTATTAGTCCGAATTGTCCGCATCGATCCATCATGCACCGCGTGCTGCCGGCGGACAGTCCGGTGTGCCTAACGCCGCGGCTCGCGACCCTGCGTTACCGCGGGGGACCGTCTCGGTGCTGGTACCGGCGCGGCGTGCGGGTGCCGTGCCGTGGTGCTTCGGCTCGTTCCTCGCGACGGCAGTGGGCCCGTGCCGCGGACAACCGCGGCACGGGCCCACTGGTTCTCAACTAGCTGACGCCGGCCCCGGCCTCGATTTCGCCGCCGCCGAAAGTACGCTCGGCTTCGCCACCGCCGAAAGCGCGCCCGGCTTCGCCGCCGCCAAAAGAGGCTTGCTCCAGCTCACTGCCACCAAATTTGCCCATGTTCAGGGTCTCCTTCCTCCGGAAGTAATACAGAAAAATTATCCAGAGTCCCTCTCCCCGTCGCAAGCTGCATTCGCTCCGACGTATTGCGCCGAACGGCGTGCGGCCGTTGGTGCCAACAGGTGTCCCAAGTGGATTTCTCACGTTCCGTCATCATTCTCGGCGAAGAACGTCGCTCAGTGTTCGACGACCATCGCCGAGAACGTCGCGCCGTATGCGGCCGCGGCCATGAGGTAGCGGTCGCCCGTTCTCAGCAGTCCGCTGTCGACGGCGGTGCGGTAGTTCAGGAAGGGGTCCGCGGCGAACGTGTGGCCGATCAGGGGCACGTTGTCCAACAGCACGGACGTCGCCGGCAGGTCGAGCTGCCGGCACACCTTCCGCCACGAGCGCACGTTCACGTTGTGCGGCAGGATCAGCCGGAGCTCGTCGACGCGCAGCCCGGCCCGCTCGGCGGCCGCGCTGATCACCTCGGCCACCAACACCGTGTACTCCTTGGCGAAGCGCTCCGAAGGGTCCGGGCGGTCGGTCGCCCAGTGGTCGAGATCGCCGCGTTGCAGCGTCGCGTAGCTCAGTACCCGATCGCGTGGGCCGTCCGCGGACACCAGGCAGGCGGCGGATGCCTCGCCGAAGATCCGCGCCTCCGGCCGCAGCGTCTCGTCGAGGGTGAAGACCTGCTCGCCGGCGACGACGAGCGCGAGCGCGTCCGCACCGCCGGTGCC
>NZ_JBJMIE010000204.1:0-2659 GCF_045807065.1 Actinophytocola sp.
GACGGTGGCCGCGTGCAACTGGCGTTGGCCAATTTCTCGAGCGACGACGCAAGCGTCGCGGTGAACGCGGTCGTGGTCGGAGGCGGGGACGCGCTCGCGCAGACCGTGCGGATCCCCTCGCAGGGCGTCGAGGTGGTCGACCTCACCACCCGTGTGCGGCTCGGGTCCGACTTCGCCGTCATCGCCACCGCGCGCGACGTCGACGCCATCGCCGAGGTGCCCGCCGCGGAGCGGTTCCAGCTGGACGTCACCGACTCCCAGTCGATCAAGAACCTGGCCGCGGCCGTGGCCGGCCCGCTCGACGTGCTGGTCAACGCGGCGGGTGCGCCGCTGGTCAGCTGCCCCATCGAGCACCACCCGCTCTCGGACCTGCGTGAGCAGCTGGAGGTCAACTACCTCGGTACGGTCCGGATGGTCCAGGCGTTCGTCGGCGGCATGCGCGCCGCGGGTCGCGGCCACATCGTCAACATCGGTTCGATCACCGGCAAGGTCGCGCAGCCGTTGCGGGGTGCGGCCAACGCGTCCAAGTTCGCCCTCGAAGGCGTGTGCGAGGCGCTGCACTACGAGCTGCACCACTTCGGTGTCGAGGTGACCCTGGTCGAGCCGGGCGCGACGGAGAACCAGCCCGGCAAGGTCAAGTACGCGTTGCGGGACGCCGCGCCGGACTACCTGCCGCTGTTCGACCAGTTCGACCGGGCCGAGGCCGGGCTGACGGCGTCGGTGGCCAAGCAGACCCCGGCCATGGTGGCGAAGGCGGTCGCCGACCTGGTCGACACCCCGGCGGGCACGCGCCCGCTGCGGCTGCAGCTCGGCGGCGACGCCGACAAGGTGATGGCCGTTCGCCGGGCCGAGGGCGACGCCGAGTTCGAACGCCAGATGCGCGCGATGCTGGGGATCACGTGGTGACCGCCATGCGCTTCGACGTCATGCTGACCGCCGCGCACAAGCCCGGCATGTCCCAGGCCGACGTCTACGCCTACACCGACCAGATGGCCGGGTGGGCGCAGGACTACGGCTACACGGGGCTGTGGCTGCTGGAGCACCACTTCACCGGTTACGGCACCTGCCCGTCGGCCATCACCTACGGCTCGTTCCTGCTCGGCCGGTACCCGCGGCTGCGGGTGGGCTCGGCGATCACCGTGGTGCCGCTGGACCACCCCGTCGGCCTGGCCGAGAAGGTGAGCCTGCTGGACCACCTCAGCGGCGGCCGGTTCGACTTCGGCGTCGGCCGGGGCACCTACGTGCGCGACTTCGACGCCTTCGGCGCCGACATGACCCAGAACCACAAGACCATGATCGAGACCATGGACCGGGTCCGGGAGTGCTGGACGGCGGACGCGATCACGATCACCAGCCAGACGGGTGTGGTGAGCCGGGTCGAGGTCCGGCCGCGGCCCGTCGCGGACGTGCCCAACGTCTACGTCGCCACCGGGTCGCCGGACACCGTGGACTGGGCACGCACCAACGGCTACCCCCTGCTGCTGCGCGAGGGCCTCGGCGACGACATGAAGATCGGCCTGATCGAACGCTACGGCGAGTCGGGCGACGGCGCGGCCGGGCACGCGCTCAGCTGCGTCGCGGCACTGGCGCCGACGGTCGAGGAAGCCCGCGACCGGGCCCGCGACCACCTCTCCTGGTGGATCGCCGAGGGCGCCAACACCAACGGCCTCGCCGAGCGGCGCAGCGAGCTGCCGAACTACGAGCGCTACTTCAGGGCGGTGGACTCCGGCAAGCGGGCGAACCCGAACGACCCGTCGCCCGTGGTGAACCGGATGCTGGAGCTGAACCCGATCGGCACGGTCGAGACGTGCCGGGAGCGGCTGCTCGAGGTGTGCACGCTGACCGGGATCCGGCACTTCATCTTCGGGTTCGAGGCCAACCCCGACGGCGAGCGGACCCGGGAGGTCATGGCGACGTTCATGACCGAGGTGCTCCAGCCGGTGCGCGAGCAGCTCGGCTGGTAGGACGGACACCGATGTCGACCGCACCGCGCCCGAGGCTGTTCCTCGCGATCCTGCTGGCGCAGCTCCTGGTGTCGCTGGACTCGACGATCGTGAACATCGCGCTGCCGAGAATGCAGGCCGGGCTGTCCCTGACCGACGACGCGCGGCAGTGGGTGATCACCTCGTTCGCGCTGGTGTTCGGGGTCGCGCTGTTGTTCGGGGGCAGGCTGGTCGACCTACTGGGCAGCGTCCGTACGTTGTACGGCGGCCTCGCCCTGATCGGGCTGGCGTCGCTGGGCGGCGCGCTGTCGGACAACGCCGAGGAGATCCTCGCCGCGCGGATCGGGCAGGGGCTCGCGGCGGCGGTGATCGCGCCGGCCACCATCTCGCTCATCCCGTTGCTGTTCACCGACGTGAAGGCGCGGGCGCGGGCGTTCGGGTTGTTCAACGCCGTGATGGGTGCGGGCGCGGGCGTCGGGCTGCTCGTCGGCGGGCTGCTCGCCGAGTACGCGGGCTGGCAGTGGTGCCTGGCGATCAACATCCCGCTCGCGGCGACCGCGGCGGCCGTCCTCGTGACGTCGCGCCGGTCCGCGACCCTCCCGGCCGCGGCCACGCCACGCACCGGGCCCGCGGACTGGCTCAGCCTCCTGGTGATGGGCGCCGGGTTCGGCCTGCTCGTGTACGCGCTCGACCGCACCGCGGTGCGGGACTGGGAC
>NZ_JBJMIE010000205.1:0-2910 GCF_045807065.1 Actinophytocola sp.
CAGCACGACCACCACGATCAGCACCAGGGCCACCGCATCGACCGTGACCTCCGTGCCGGTCAACCGCAGCGGGTCCTGGCTGGCCGCGGACGCCGCCACCAGCACGACGCCGGCCGCGAGCAGCACGCGCCGCGGCCACGTCCCCAGCGCCGTCCGCAGCCACGACCCGGCCCGCACCGGTGCCGCGCCGCGCGGGTCGTCGAGCAGCAGCACGCCCAGCAGCGCCACGACCAGCAGGATCAGTGCCAGCGTCCACAGCGCCGCCGGGACGGGCGCCGCCGGTATCGCGAACGGGCCGCCCAGGGGCAGCAGCGCCACGGTCGCGAGCGCCGCCACCAGGTGCAACGCCCGCAGCGTGGGGGTGTCCGGGTCGGCGACCAGGTTCGTGCCGGGCAGCAGCACCCGCGCGTTCGGCGGGGTCGGCGGCGGGTTGGGCGCGCCGTCCACCTCCCACGCCACGCAGGAGATCCGGTGCAGCACGTAGATCGTCAGCAGCACCGGGACGAGGCCGATCGCCGGCCGCACCAGGTACGTCGAGCGCAGCCAGTCCGGCACCACGCCCGACAGGCACGGCGAGCCGGGGGCCAGGCAGCGCGCCGCGAGCAGGTCCAGGCTGACCACCGCCGCCTGCGTGACCAGCAACACGGTGAGCAGCACCGCCGCGAGCCGCAGCAGCGTGCGGGCCAGGAGCCCGAGCCGCGCGGCCGCCCGGTGCCCGCTGGGGATCGGCGGCAGCATCCAGTGCGCCACGTTGGCCAGCGCGAACGGGAACAGCAGCGCCCACGCCGCCTTCGCCGCGCCACCCGAGGTCATCCCGCTCCACGAGTAACCCTCGACCGTCCGCGGGATCGACTGGCCCTCCGCCCGCAGCATCGGCCCAGGTGCGGGCCGCAGGAGGCGGTCGGCCGGCTGGACGACGCGGCCGAGCCCGTCACCCGCCACGTCGACGGCCGCGACCGCCGAGACCAGCTCTTCCGGTCTGGTGCCCAGCACACCGTGTACGCGAAGTTCGACTACTCGGGTGTCCGGCCCCGGCGCGTACAACAGGCCTTCCTCCTCCGGCTACATGGGCACTCAAGTCGGGCCACTGGGGGCAACGGTAGTGTTTCAGGGGCTATGGAGTTTGGAGGACGTACAGGATGACCGCAGTAAACACCCAGGGAGACACCGTCACCCGGTATTCGCGACAGGTGGGTGACCTGGACTTCGCGGTGGCTGACCTGTCGCTCGCCGAGTTCGGGCGCAAGGAGATCCGCCTCGCGGAGCACGAGATGCCGGGCCTGATGGCCTTCCGCCGCGAGTACGCCGAGGTCTACCCCCTGCGCGGGGCGCGGGTCTCCGGCTCGCTGCACATGACGGTGCAGACCGCGGTGCTCATCGAGACGCTGGTGTCGTTGGGCGCGGAGGTGCGCTGGGCGTCCTGCAACATCTTCTCCACGCAGGACCACGCGGCGGCCGCTGTCGTCGTCGGTCCGCACGGCACGCCGGAGGAGCCCAAGGGCGTCCCGGTGTTCGCGTGGAAGGGCGAGTCGCTCGAGGAGTACTGGTGGTGCACCGAGAAGATGCTCACCTGGCCGGGCGGCGCCCTACCGAACATGCTGCTCGACGACGGCGGTGACGCGACTCTGCTGGTGCACAAGGGCACGCAGTACGAGGCCGCCGGTGTCGTGCCGGAGGCGGACGACAACGACCCCGAGGAATGGAAGATCATCCTCGGTACGTTGCGCCGCTCGCTGGCCGCCGACGGGCAGAAGTGGACCCGCACGGGCCAGGAGATCATGGGCGTCACCGAGGAGACCACCACCGGCGTGCTGCGGCTGTACCAGCTGGCCGCCGCCGGTGAGCTGCTCTTCCCGGCGATCAACGTCAACGACTCGGTCACCAAGTCGAAGTTCGACAACCGCTACGGCATCCGCCACTCGCTGGTGGACGGCATCAACCGCGGCACCGACGTGCTGATCGGCGGCAAGGTCGCGGTGGTCTGCGGCTACGGCGACGTGGGCAAGGGCGCGGCGGAGTCGCTGCGCGGCCAGGGCGCCCGCGTGATCGTGACCGAGATCGACCCGATCTGCGGCCTGCAGGCGGCGATGGACGGCTACGACGTGCAGCGCCTCGAGGACGTGCTTCCCCGCGCCGACATCGTCATCACGACGACCGGCAACAAGGACATCGTCATGGCCGAGCACATGGCGAAGATGAAGCACCAGGCGATCGTCGGCAACGTCGGCCACTTCGACAACGAGATCGACATGGCCGGCCTGGTCGCCACTCCGGGTATTCGGCGGATCAACATCAAGCCGCAGGTCGACGAGTTCGTGTTCCCCGATGGGCATTCGATCATCGTGCTGTCCGAGGGGCGCCTGATGAACCTCGGCAACGCCACCGGCCACCCGAGCTTCGTGATGTCGAACTCCTTCACCAACCAGGTGCAGGCCCAGCTCGAGCTCTTCACCAAGCCCGAGGCCTACCCGGTCGGCGTCTACGTGCTGCCCAAGCACCTCGACGAGGAGGTCGCCCGGCTCCACCTCGACGCGCTCGGCGTGCGGCTGACGACGCTCAGCGACGCCCAGGCGTCGTACCTCGGCGTCTCGGTGGACGGCCCCTACAAGGCCGAGCAGTACCGGTACTGAAGCGAGCAGCCGGGCCCGAGGTACGAGGGCCTGGCGTGGGCGAGCGCAGGTTGAGCGAGCCCACGGCTGAGCTTGCGAAGCCGTGACAGGCGAGACGAAACCCGGTGACGGTGCCTGGGGCATGTGGCACCGCCTGGGTCTCGTGTCGCGCAGCCGAGCCCCAACGGCCTCCAAGTGCAGCCGAGCAACCTTCTCGTCGAGATGCTTCGGAAGCGTGTAAACATCCCGAGCATAAGAACCAGGCTTGGTGAACAGCTCAATCTGAGCAATGGTCTGGTTC
>NZ_JBJMIE010000206.1:0-25947 GCF_045807065.1 Actinophytocola sp.
CCGCTCGAACTGGCCCATGTTCTCGGTGTTGATCCGGAAGTAGGCCTGCAGCGGGATCTCGACGTGCACGCCCTTCGGCACGTAGATGAAGGAGCCACCCGACCAGACGGCGCCGTTCAACGCGGAGAACTTGTTGTCACCGTGGGGGATGACCGAGCCGTAGTACTCCTCGAACAGCTCCGGGTGCTCCCTGAGCGCGGTGTCGGTGTCGAGGAAGATCACGCCCTGCTTCTCGAGCTCCTCGTTGATCTTGTGGTAGACCACCTCGGACTCGTACTGCGCGGCGACACCGGACACCAGGCGGGCCTTCTCGGCCTCCGGGATGCCCAGCTTGTCGTAGGTGTTCTTGATGTCCTCGGGCAGGTCCTCCCAGGACGCGGCCTGCTTCTCGGTCGAGCGCACGAAGTACTTGATGTTGTCGAAGTCGATGCCCGACAGTTCGGCGCCCCAGTTCGGCATCGGCTTGCGGGCGAAGAGCTGCAGGCCCTTGAGCCGCGACTCCAGCATCCACTCCGGCTCGCCCTTCTTGGCCGAGATGTCCCGGACGACGGCCTCGGACAGGCCACGCTGGGCACTCGCGCCCGCGACGTCGGAGTCCGCCCAACCGAACTGGTACCTGCCCAGCGCGGCGATCGTCTCCTCCTGTGTCAGCGGCGTGCCAGCGCGCTCCGCGGCGGTGGTCATGAAGGCGTCCCTTCGGTTGTGGTGGTATCGCCCGGCTCGGCGATTCGGGAGTCGCCGAGCGGTACGTGTGTGGTGCACGCGGCGTCGCCGCGCGCGATGGTCGAGAGTCGCTGCACGTGGGTGCCGAGCAGTTCGGCGAACGCCGCCGTCTCGACCTCGCACAGCTCGGGGAACTCCGCCGCGACGTGCGCGACCGGGCAGTGGTGCTGGCAGAGCTGCTCCCCTGTCCCGACGCGGCGCGTCGACGCAGCGTAACCCTCCCTGGTCAGGGCATCCGCAAGGGCCTTCGTTCGGCCCGCGAGGTCCGGCGTGTCGAGCACCTCGCCTCGGTGCCGCTCGACGAGCGTCGCCACCCGGCGCTGCGCGAACTGGCGGACCGCGGACGCACCGGCCGCCTCGGCGACGAACCGGATGGCCGCGATGGCCAGGTCGTCGTAGGCGTGCCCGAACCGCGCCCGTCCCGTCTCGGTCAGCAACCAGAGCTTCGCCGGCCTTCCCCGGCCCCGCTGACCTCGCCTCGGCGCGTCGCGCATGCACGCCTCACCGTTCGCGACCAGCGTGTCCAGGTGCCGGCGGACGGCCGCCGGGCTGATCCTAAGGGTCTCCGCGACCGCGGCCGCGGTGATCGGTCCCTGCTCCAGCAACAGGCGCGCCACACCATGCCTGGTGCGGCCCTCGGCCTGCTGCTCGTTTTTCACAACACCAGTGTGTCTTATTTCTGGGTAACCGGCAAAGTGAGCCCCCGCACGAGGTGATCGGCGTCACTGCTGAGGCTTGCCGATACGCTTTCCCACGTGGCAGAGGGTGTGGCGGAGCCGAGCGAGGCCGACGGAAGGTCCGGCAGGTCCGCGTCCACCAGTGAACCGCTGGACAACCGCGAGCGCCGGCAGCTGGACATCATCCGCCGGTTCGGCACGGTCGGCGCGTTGCTGCTGGCCGTCGGGTCGCTGGGGGCCGGCGCGGCGCCGGTGTACAACCCGGTCTGGGGCCTGCCCGTGTTCGGCCTGTTCAGCCGGATGACCACGGTGTCGCTGGCCGTCGCGTTCGCGGGTGTTTTCATGATCGTGCTGGCCTGGCTGGGGCTCGGCCGGCTCTCGCTGCCCGGGCGCGCGCGGATGGTGTCGCTGCCGCAGATGGCCCGCACGCTGGTCATGTGGACCGCGCCGCTCGTGTTCACCGTGCCGATGTTCTCCAAGGACGTGTACAGCTACCTCGCGCAGAGCGAGATCGCGGCGCGCGGGCTGGACCCGTACACGGTCGGGCCGGCGGAGGCGCTGGGCAACAACGACGTCCTGACCAGGAACGTGCCGACGATGTGGCGGGAGACGCCGTCGCCGTACGGGCCGCTGTTCCTGATGATCGGGCGGGCGATCACGTGGATCACCGGTGACCACGTCGTGATGGGCGTCGCCTTCCAGCGGCTGCTGGCGCTGTTCGGCTTCGCGATGATCGTGTGGGCGCTGCCCCGGCTGGCGCGGCGGTTCGGCATCAACCCGGTGAGCGCGCTGTGGCTCGGCGCGGCGAACCCGCTGGTGCTGTTCCACTCGATCGTCGGCGTGCACAACGAGGCGCTGGCGATCGGCCTGATGCTCGTCGGCATCGAGCTGGCGCTGCGGCGGATGCCCCGGTGCGGGCCGGGCGGCCCGTTCCCGCCGTGGCAGCAGGGCGAGCTGCTCTGGTACGGCATCGGCGCGACCGTGATCACGCTCGCGGCCGTGGTGAAGATCCCGGCGGCACTGGCGCTCGGGTTCCTCGGCGTGATGATCGCGCGGCGCTGGGGCGGCCGGTGGAAACACCTGTTGTTCACGGCGGGCGCGCTGTTGGTGATCTTCCTCTCGGTGGTCGTGCTGACGTCGTTCGGCAGCGGGCTGGGGCTGGGCTGGACGTCGACGCTGAACACGGCGAACACGGTCAAGAGCTGGATGGCACCGATGACCGCGCTCGGCTTCGGCGCGGGTGGGCTCGGGATCCTCCTCGGCCTGGGCAACCACATGGACGCGGCGATCATGGTGAGCCGGATGGTCGGCACGCTGCTCGGGCCGCTGCTGGCGGCGAAGCTGCTGCTCGACAGCTTCCGGTGGCGCCTGCGGCCGATGATCGGGCTGGGCGCGGCACTCGGGGCGGTGCTGGTGTTCGGCGCGACCGTGCAGCCGTGGTACCTGCTGTGGGCGGCGATCCCCCTGGCCTCGGCGGCCGGCAACACCCGCTTCCGCATGGCCGCGACCGCCGTCAGCGCGGCGTTCGCGGTGGCCCTGCCGCCGACCGGGACGACGTTCGACTTCCGCACCTACCAGCTGCCCTACGCCTACGTCGGCGCGGCGGTCGTGGTGGTGATCGCGTTGTTCGTGGTCCGCAAGCATCTGCCAGGCAGACCACGTCGGCAGGTCCCGGCACCGGCCTGATCTCGGTTCTCGGCGCGGGTGGACGGGTACGAACCACTACGCCGACCGGAGGCAATAGCCTTACTGGCGTGAGCACCCCTTCGTCGGGTCCGGCCGTGGAGCTGTCCGGACTGGTCAAGCGCTTCGGCCGGACCACGGCGGTCGACGGCCTCGGCCTGCGGTTGAACCGTGGGCAGGTGCTCGCGTTGCTCGGGCCGAACGGCGCAGGCAAGACCACGACCGTCGAGATCTGCGAGGGCTTCCTGCGCCGCGACGGTGGTGAGGTACGGGTGCTGGGCCTCGACCCGGCCACCGACCACGAGCGGCTGCGCCCGCGGATCGGCGTGATGCCGCAGGGCGGCGGCGCCTACCCGGGCGTGCGGGCCGAGGAGATGCTCGGGCTCGTCGCGGCGTGCGCGGCCAACCCGATCGACCCCGCGTGGCTGATCGAGGTGCTGGGCCTGTCCTCGGCGCGGCGGACGCCGTACAAGCGGCTCTCCGGCGGGCAGCAGCAGCGGCTGTCGCTGGCGTGCGCGCTGGTGTCCCGGCCAGAGCTGGTGTTCCTGGACGAGCCGACCGCGGGCATGGACCCGCAGGCGCGGCGGCTCGTGTGGGAGCTGGTCCGGGCGCTGCGGACCGACGGGGTGGGCGTCCTGCTGACCACGCACGTCATGGAGGAGGCCGAGCAGCTGGCCGACCACGTCGTGATCATCGACAACGGCCGGGTCGTCGCGGAGGGCAGCCCGAGCCAGCTGACCGCGGACGAGCCCGACTCGGCACAGCTCCGCTTCCGCGCGCAGGCGGGCCTGGACCTGGGGCAGCTGTGCACGGCCCTGCCGGCGGACTGCCGCATCGACGAGCCGTCGCCGGGGACGTACGTGCTCACCGGCCGGGTCGACCCGCAGGTGGTATCGGCGGTGACGGCGTGGTGCGCGCAGCAGGGCGTGCTGGCCGAGGAGCTGCACGTCGGCCGGCGCAGCCTGGAGGACGTGTTCCTGGAGCTGACGGGAAGGGAACTGCGGTGACGCCATCTCTCACGGGGTCGGGCCGATGAGCACGCCGACCTTTCCCGCGGGCACCTTCACCCCGGCGCCCGGCCGCGGCCGGGTGGGGCGGATGCTGTTCGTCCACGCGCGGACCGAGGCGCTGCTCACCCTGCGCAACAGCGAGCAGATCCTGCTCACGCTGCTGATCCCGGTCGTGCTGCTGGTCGGCCTCACCGTGGTCCACGTGTTCGACCTGCCCGAGCCGCGTGTCGACTCGGTCGCGCCGCGGGTGTTCGCGCTCGCCGTGATGTCCTCGGCGTTCACCGGGCAGGCCATCGCGCTCGGGTTCGACCGGCGGTACGGCGTGCTCAAGCGTCTCGCCGCGACGGCGCTCCCCCGCTGGCTGCTCGTCACCGGCCGGGCGCTCGCCGGGCTCGTGGTGGTCGCGGTGCAACTGGTCGTGCTCGGCGTGCTGGCGGCGGTCCTCGGCTGGTCCCCCGCACCGGCCGGCCTGGCGTGGGCACTGCTGCTGGCGGTGCTCGGCACGCTGTCGTTCGGCGCGCTGGGCGTCCTGCTCGGCGGCGCGCTGAAGGCGGAGGTCGTGCTGGGGCTGGCGAACATCGTGTGGTTCGTGCTGCTGCTGGGCGGCGGCATCATCGTGCCCCCGGACTCCATGCCGGGCGTCCTCGGTGACATCACCGCACTGCTGCCGTCCGGCGCCCTCACCGACGGCATGCACACGGCCCTCGTCGACGGCGGCGTGCCGGGCTGGTCCGTGTTCGTGGTCCTGGCCGGCTGGGGCGCGGTGGCGACCGTGGTCGCCACCCGCACCACGAAGCTCAGCTGAGCAGGATCAGCACCCCGACCCCGATCAGCACGACCGGCAGCACGACGTGCCCCCACCGGGCCAGCGCCCGTGCCACCGGGGGCCGGGTCGCGAGGAACCACCCGGCCACGCACCACACGCCGACCAGCACGAGGAACACCACGGCGTACCCGACCACCCCGGTCGCGCCGGCGACGGCGAACACCGGCACGTAGACGCCGATGTTGTCGCCGCCGTTGGCGATGGTCACCCCCGCGACGGCCAGCACGGACGGACCGTCGTCTGTGCCACCGTCCGTGCCGTCGTCCGGGTCACCGTCACCGGGTGCGCCGCGCCACGCCCGCCAGGCCGCCCGCACACCCAGCAGCAGCGGCACGAGGCCGAGCCACGGCAGCACCGGCTCCGGCAGCAGCCCCGCGCCGAGCGCGCCCGCCACGGACACGGCCAGCAGCGCCCCCAGACCGACGTACTGCCCCGCCACCACGCGCACGGCCCTGCCCCGTGCGAAGAACAACGCCAGCAGCACCAGGTCGTCCACATTGGTCACGACGAACATGCCGGTCGCCTGGCCCACGAGTCCCCACGACACCGGCCGACCCAACCACACGGGACCGACTCAGCCGAGGCCGAACCGCCGCGCGAAGGCCGACAGCTGGTCCCGTTGCTCGGCCGGGTCGGCCGAGGACGCGCTCACCACCAGCCGCGTCACGCCCTGGGCGGCCAGGGCCTCGACGGTGGACCCCGGCATGTCGACCGAGCCCCAGCGCGTGTACTCCAGCGCGTCCGGATCGCGGCCGGCGTCGACCGCCGCCGCCCGGGCCGCCGCGAACTGCCGGGCCCGCTCGTCCGGGGTCAGCAAGCCACCGGCGAAGTAGCCGTCACCGCGGCGACCCGCTCGCCGGGCCGCCGCCAGGCTCGAACCACCGACGTGGACGGGCAGGTCCGCGAGCGGCCGGGGAAAGGCGCACACGTCCTCGAACGCGAAGAACTCCCCGTCGAAGCTGACCGGGCCGCCGGTCCACAGCAGCCGCAGCACGTCGAGGGCCTCGTCGGCGCGGCGGCCGCGGGTGGTGAAGTCCACCCCGGCCGCGGCGGCCTCGCCGGGAAGGGCGCCGACGCCGACGGTGAGCAGGCGCAGCCGGCCGCCGGACAGGACGTCCACGGTCGCCAGCCGCTTCGCCAGTGGCACCGGGTGGTGGTAGGGCAGCAGCAGCACACCCGTGCCCAGCAGGAGCCGCGAGGTGGCCGCGGCGACGAACGCCAGGGCGTCGACCGGGTCAAGGTACGGCGTCGTGGGCGGCAGCTCCATCTCGCCGAGCCGCGCGCCCGGGTACAGCGCGACGTGCTCGGGCAGGTAGATGCCCTCGAAACCGCACTCCTCCCCGTGGCGGGCGTAGTCCAGCAGGCGGGCGGGGTCGAGGCCGTGGAAGGCGGGCTGGTAGCCGATCGCGAAACGCACGGCCGCGACCGTAGACGTTCCCCCGGAGGGCAGGGCAAAGCCGTTGCGGCGTGCACGTTTACGATCGGGCCGTGTCGCTGGACTCACTCAAGGCCCGAATCGACCGCGTGCCCGACCCGAGCCGCCGCCTCCAGCTGGGGTTCGCCATCGCGGTGCTGGCCACGCAGGCGCTGATCGCGATGACGGGCGCCGTCGTCCGGGTCACCGGCTCCGGCCTCGGCTGCCCGACCTGGCCGCAGTGCTTCCCCGACAGCATGTTCCCGGTCTCCCACCCCGAGTACAACGCGCTGAACCAGTGGATCGAGTTCGGCAACCGCCTGTTCACGGGCATCGTCGGCATCATCGCCGTCATCTGCTTCGTGCTGGCGTACCTGCACCGCCCGCGCACCGACCGCCGCTACCTGCGGCTCGCGCTCGCCATGCCGGTGGGCGTCGCCGTCCAGGCGGTCATCGGCGGCATCACCGTCCGGCTGGACCTGGTGTGGTGGAGCGTCGCCATCCACCTCCTGGCGTCCACGGTGATGGTGTGGCTCGCCACGCTGCTCGTGCACTCGGTCCCGCGCGACGGCGTGCCCGCCGAGCCCGTGCCGCCGCCGAGCACGCTCACCACCTGGCTGTACGTCCAGACCGCCCTGCTCGCCGGGCTGCTCGTGACCGGCACGATGACCACCGGCGCCGGCCCGCACGCCGGCGACTCCCACACCCCCCGGCTCGGCATCCCCGTCGAGACGATGGCGCACGTGCACGCCGCGTTCCTGTACACGTTCCTCGGCTCGCTGGTGCTGCTGGGCTTCTGGCTGCGCTCCCAGCAGGCGTTCCCGCCGCCGTGGCGGCGCTACCGGGTGCTGGTGGCCGTGGTCCTCGCCCAGGCCACCATCGGGCTCGTGCAGTTCTGGACCGGGGTGCCCGAGCTGCTGGTCTGCCTGCACGTCCTCGGCGCCATGTCGGTCATCATCGCCACCGGCTCGCTGTGGTGCGGGGTTCGCGGCCGCGCGGGCGCCGCGGAAGATCGAGTGGCAGAGGTAGTCACGGCACGGTAACGTCGAACCGGAACCTACGGGTACGTAACCGTAGGTAGACGTCGCCTGGCCGCGTCCCGGGCCCGAGTTATGAGGAACATTCGCCATTTCCGCGACACTCACACCAACGCGTGAATCCCAGTCCCCCAAACCCATCCTCGCCGGCCGGCGCTCCCGCGCCGAGCAGTACACCGTCGTGGTGTTCGTCATTCTCCCCTTCCTCGCGCTCCTGGCCGCCGTGCCGTTCGCGTGGGGCTGGGGCCTCGGCTGGGCCGACGTCGGCATCGGCGCCGGGTTCTACGTGCTCACCGCGCTCGGCGTGACCGTCGGGTACCACCGCTACTTCACCCACGGCGCGTTCAAGGCCAAGCGGCCGCTGCGGATCGCGCTCGCGCTGGCCGGCAGCCTCGCCTCGCAGGGCTCGGTCATCGCGTGGGTCGCCGACCACCGCCGCCACCACGCGTACTCCGACCGGGAGGGCGACCCGCACTCACCCTGGCTGTTCGGCACGTCCCCGGTCGCCATCGCGCGGGGTTTCTGGCACGCGCACATGGGGTGGCTCTTCGAACGGGACAAGACCAACGCGGAGCGGTTCGCGCCGGACCTGCTGGCCGACAAGGACATCCAGCTCGTCGACAAGCTGTTCATCCCGATGACCGTGCTGACGCTCGGGCTGCCCGGCCTGCTCGGCGGGCTCATCACCATGTCCTGGTGGGGCGTGGTGTCCGCGATCTTCTGGGCCGGGATCGTCCGCGTCGGGTTCCTGCACCACGTCACCTGGTCGGTCAACTCGATCTGCCACATGATCGGCGACCGGCCGTTCGTCAGCCGGGACCGCGCCGCGAACTTCTGGCCGCTGGCGATCCTGTCCATGGGTGAGTCGTGGCACAACTCGCACCACGCCGACCCGACCGGCGCGCGGCACGGCGTGCTGCGGGGCCAGGTCGACATCTCCGCGCGGGTGATCTGGCTCTTCGAGAAGTTCGGCTGGGCGTGGGCGGTGCGCTGGCCGCGACCGGAAAGGCTGGCCGCCAAGCTGGCGACCTGAGCGGGCGGCTAGGGTCCGTTCGGAGCAGCTTCTCGTGACCGTGGAGGACACCGTGGCCGACCCCATCGATGCCATCCGAGTGCGTGCGACCGGCGGACCGGAGGTGTTGGAGCTCGAGACGATCGACGCGCCCACCCCGGGCGCCGGCGACCTCGTGGTGTCGGTGGCGGCGGCCGGGGTGAACTTCATCGACGTCTACCACCGCAACGGCACCTACCAGCTGCCGTTGCCCCTCCCCCTCGGGCAGGAGGGCGCGGGCACGGTCGTCGCCGTCGGCTCGGACGTCACCGGTTTCGCCGAGGGCGACCACGTGGCCTGGGCGTCGGCGTCCGGGTCGTACGCGGGGCAGGTGGTCGTGCCGGCGGGCGCCGCGTTCAAGGTGCCCGCCGGTGTCGAGGACGAGGTCGCCGCGGCCGCCATGCTGCAGGGCCTCACCGCGCACTACCTGGTGACCTCGACGTACGCGGTGAAGCCGGGTGACACGGTGCTGGTGCACGCGGCCGCGGGCGGTGTCGGGCTGCTGCTCGTGCAGCTGGCGAAGTTCCGCGGCGGCAAGGTGATCGGGACCGTGTCCACGCCGGAGAAGGAGGCGCTCGCCCGCGAGGCAGGCGCCGACGAGGTCATCCGCTACACCGAGACCGACTTCGCGGAGGCGGTCGCGGACCTGACGGGCGGGGTCGGCGTGGCGGCCGTGTACGACGGCGTCGGCAGGACCACGTTCGACGGCAGCCTGGCCTCCCTGGCCCGCCGGGGCGTGCTGGCGCTGTTCGGTGCGTCCAGCGGCCCGGTCCCGCCGGTCGACCCGCAGCGGCTGAACGCGGCCGGCTCGGTGTTCCTGACCCGCCCGACACTGGTCCACCACCTCGCGACGCCCGAGGAGTTCCAGTGGCGGTGTGATGAGCTGTTCGCCGCCATCGCCGCGGGCCGCGTGTCCATCCGGATCGGCGGCCGCTACCCGCTCAGCGACGCCCGCAGGGCCCACGAGGACCTGGAGTCTCGCCGCACGACCGGCAAGCTGCTGCTCCTGCCGTGAGCCGCGCCGCGCGGAAGAGGTAGAACCACGCGCACGATGCGCATGATGTAGGTCACTCCAGGTGGGGCTTGTTACCCACTACCAGGGGCTGTCGGTAACGAACACGCCACTCGTTCTTCCCATATCTCACTTTCTCGTGTACAGGTAGTGTAACTCCGCGCACCCGAACGACCACACAGAGCTGTAGTGGCCGGTCGGTGCACATCGAGGAGGTGATAGACGGATGTCCGCGGAAGCCAAGGGCCTCCGCAAGAACCCCATTCAAGAGATCTTCTGGACCAGGACCGGCCTGCTACTCCTGATCTTGGTGGTGGTCTCGGGACTGACCATGGTCCTCTCGGCGAACCTCGACCCCGGCGTCGGCAAGAACCTGGTCACCTCGATCGCCACCGGGACACTGGTTTCGGCCATCGTCGGCTTCGGCCAGACCCTCATCACCGCGACCGCCACTCAGCGGGCGATGCTCACACCTCTCGTCGAGGAAAGCCGTCAGGCGTTGCGTGATCTCGCCGATGAGTACCGGTCGATGAACCGTGAGTTCTTCCCCACCCACGTCTTCGAACCGACCGCGGAGCCAAACCCCGCGTTCAACCGGCTGATGATGCAGGATCTGCAGAGCACCAGGCAGTACCTGTTCAGAGGATTCTCCGGCCGGCATGCCGCGGCGCGGCTGCTGCTGTCCCGGTCCGAATGGGAGTTCCGCGGAGTCGTCGCCGATCCCGCCAACACGTCCGGGATAAGCGGCCGTGCCCGCTACCTGATCCGGCACTCCCCTGCCAACGTCGACGTCGACACGATCCAGGCACGCCTGCACGAGGAGAGCCGGATGGGCCTCGTGGGCCTCTACCTGGCCCGCAGCAGGTGCTCGCGGATGGAGGTCACCGTGATCTCCGACCCGCCGCTGGACCGCCTGGAGATCTTCGACGACAGCGTGTGGGTGACGCTCTACAGCGACGCGCACGCGCCCGCGGAGTACCCGCGCACCCTGCGGTTCTCCGAGGGCTCGTTCATCTACAACATGGAACGCGCCGAGTTCGGGCGGATCTCCGCGTCCCGCCACGCCCACCACCTGGTGATCACCCCGGACCTCTCGCGGCAGGAGTTCATCGCGCGGTTCGAGAAGATCACCAACTCACGGTTGACCGAGGAGCAGTTCCTCGAGCTGAACCAGCAGTTCTACGAGTTCCTCAGGGAATTCTCCGTCACGGCCGAGTTGGGGAGCTGATATCTCGTGGCCACGAATGGCTCCGCTATGGGGGAGCTGGCCGAGCAGTTGCGTACCGCTGACTTCACCCTCGCGTCCCGCTGGGCCGAGGTGGACCGGTGGTTCGAGGCGTGGGCGGAGCGGCCGGGTCTGCGGACCGACCTGCGTGCCCACCTGTTGGCCCTGCCGGACGAGCAGGCCAGGGCCGTCACGAGACGGTCGCGGGAGACGACGACACACTTCGCGTGGTGCCTGCGGGACCAGCCGGACGAGCCGTTCACGTTCTGGCTGCACGAGTACAAGGAGCAGCGCGACTGGCGCGCCGGCTACGCGGACTCCGTGCACAACCACCGGTACCACTTCTGCACGACCATCCTGCGCGGCGGCTACCTGCACGAACGCTACGTCGCCGCGATCTCGCCGGAGACGTCGCTGATCGCGTCGACGGAGCTGCTGACCAGCACGCCGTGCCCGGTCGGCGCCGCCGAGACCCTCCTCGCGTCGGATTTCCACCGAATTCCGCGGGCGGTCGACGGCACGATGACTTTCCTCGTGAAGTCGAGGCAGGTGACCCCGTGGAGCCTTTCCTACGATCCGGAAACCCACGAGAGCCACCGGCACGTGCCCGTCGAGTCGCGGTTGTCGGGACTGGTGAACCGGCTGTAGGACCGGACAGTTAGGAGGCACTTCGCAGACAAACACGCGCACGCCGTTTACCATCACCCCACCAGCCCTGCTCGGCCGGGCGCTAACCACAGCCGGCATGGTTCGGAGGGGTCGACGTGTCTGTTACGGATATTGCCGCGCCGGTGATTCCACCGGCGGTAGTCGATGCTGTCGAGGTGGAGGTTCACCAGCTCTGCACGCGTTACGCGGCGCGCCTGCAGTTCCACGGGTGGCACCACGTGAACTTCGTGCGCACCAAGGCCGCACGGTTCGCCGTGCTCAACGGCGCCGAGGTCAGCGTGGTGGAGACCGCCGCCCTGGTTCACGACGTGAACTACCTCGTGCGGCGCAACTCGGCCGCCGCGGCCGGTAGCAATCTGCGCCTGTCGATCCTGGCGCGGGCCGGGGTGCCGGCGCACGTCGCGGGCTGGATCGACCGCATCGTCGACGAGGCGGAGATGGCCACCCGCGGACGGGACATCTCGCTGGAGGCCCAGGCGCTGTCGGATGCCGACACGCTGTTCAAGGCACTGCCGGTGACGCCTGTCGTGCTCGCGCACAAGTACCTCGAGGAGAACGGGATCGGCCTGCGCGAGCTGGCCAACAAGATCTGCGGCGAACAGCAGAGCGTCCACGACGAGGGTTTCTACTTCTACAACCCCGAGGCCGCCGCCCAGTACGCCCACTGGGCCACCGCGAACCTCCAACTGTGGCAGTGCATCCGCGAGTCACTGGACGACGCCGACGTGTCGGCACTGCTGGACACGGTCAACACGGTCGCGGGATAGGTCCACCGGCGCGACATGAGCGAGGTTCGAACACGCCGTTGCAGCCGGAAAGACCGCGCGGTTCACCAACCAGGCCGGTGAACCACAACCCGAACCGGGCGGGTCAGAGACGAACGAGTCAGGATTGGCGCCCCAACCCGGGGGCGGACCGGGGATGTCAACAGTCGATGAGGTGAACCGGGCGGGTCAGAACGGGAAGCCGATGACCGGGAGGCTCAGGGCCGAGTCGACGGCCAGCGCGACGAACACGAGCGTCAGGTACGTGTTCGACATGTGGAAGAGCTTCATCGGCTTGCCCGGTTCGCCGCGTTTGATCGACGCGTACAGGCGGTGGGCCACGATCAGGAACCACGCGCCCGCGAGCACCGCGAAGCCGGTGTACACCCAGCCGGTGGCGGGCACCAGGAGCAGTGTCCACGCGACCATCACCCAGGAGTAGGTGACGATCTGGCGCACCACCCGGTCGGGGGTCGTCACGACGGGGAGCATCGGCACGCCGGCGCGGGCGTAGTCGTCGCGGAACTTCATGGCCAGCGCCCAGAAATGGGGCGGGGTCCAGAAGAAGATCACACCGAACATGACCAGGGCCGGCCACTCGATCGAGCCCGTCACCGCCGACCAGCCGATGACCACCGGCATGCACCCGGCGGCGCCGCCCCACACGATGTTCTGCGCGGTCCGGCGCTTCAGAACCATCGTGTAGATCAATACGTAGAAGAGGATGGCGGCGACGGCCAACAACGCCGCCAGGAGGTTGGTGGTGGGCCAGAGCCACGCGAACGACAGGACGCCCAGCGTGACGCCGAACACGAGCGCGTTGCGGGCGGGTACCTGGTGCTTCGGCAGCGGGCGCGCGCTGGTGCGCTTCATCAGCGCGTCGATGTCGGCGTCGGCCACGCAGTTGAGCGCGTTCGCGGAACCGGCGGCCATGGTGCCGCCGAAGAGCGTGGCGAACACCAACCACGGAGAGGGGATGCCCCGCTCCGCCAGCATCATCGCCGGCACCGTCGTGACCAGCAGGAGCTCGATGATCCTCGGCTTGGTCAGCGCGACGTACGCACGCACGACATCCCTGCGGGTGCGGCGCGGGGCTTTGGTGGCCGCCCCGAGCGCTGCGCTCACCAGCGGCTCCCAGGTGGTGTAGGTGGCGAAAGATCGGGCAACGCTGTGGATGGTAGCCGCGTGTCCATGAGCGGCCGCCGCCGGGTGGTTTCGTTAGGCTGAGGAATTGTCCGGGCATCCCGAGGATGACCAGCGCGATCGTGCCACCGGCATGATCGACAACACGATTTAGGTGGGAGCTTGAGTCCGTGTCCATGAGTGCCGACGAACTGGCCCGTTTGACCACGCAGAACCTGCCTGACGACTGGACCGACCTCGACAAACGCGCCGTGGACACCGTTCGGGTCCTCGCCGCGGAGGCCGTCCAGAACGCCGGCAACGGTCACCCGGGCACCGCGATGAGCCTCGCGCCCCTCGCGTACACCCTGTACCAGCGAGTGCTGCGCCACGACCCGAGCGACCCGGACTGGATCGGCCGCGACCGGTTCGTCCTGTCCGCGGGCCACTCGAGCCTGACGCTGTACCTGCAGCTGTTCCTCTCCGGCTACGGCCTGGAGATCGAGGACCTCAAGGCGCTGCGCAAGTGGGGCTCCAAGACCCCCGGCCACCCCGAGCACGGGCACACCGCGGGCGTGGAGATCACCACCGGCCCGCTCGGCCAGGGCCTCGCCTCCGCGGTGGGCATGGCGATGGCCGCCCGCCGCGAGCGCGGGCTGTTCGACCCGGACACCCCGTTCGGCGAGAGCGTGTTCGACCACCACATCTACGTGATCGCCTCCGACGGCGACATCGAGGAGGGCGTCACTTCCGAGGCCTCCTCGCTCGCCGGCCGCCAGGAGCTGGGCAACCTGGTCGTCTTCTACGACGCCAACAGGATCTCCATCGAGGACGACACGAACATCGCGCTGTCCGAGGACACCGCGAAGCGCTACGAGGCCTACGGCTGGCACGTCCAGGAGGTCGACGGCGGCGAGGACGTCGTCGGCATCCTGACCGCCATCGAGGCGGCCAAGGCCGAGACGTCCAAGCCGTCGTTCATCATCCTGCGCACGGTCATCGGCTATCCGGCCCCCAACAAGATGAACACCGGCAAGGCGCACGGCTCCGCGCTGGGCGAGGACGAGGTCCGCGAGGTCAAGAAGATCCTGGGCTTCGACCCCGACCAGAGCTTCGTGGTCGAGCCGGAGGTGCTCAAGCACGCCCGGCTGGTCGCGGACCGCGGCAAGGACGCCCACCGCGAGTGGCAGAAGTCGTTCGACGAGTGGGCGCGGGCCAACCCGGAGCGCAAGGCGGAGCTCGACCGGATGTCGGCCTACCGGCTGCCCGACGGCTGGGCCGACAGGCTGCCGTCGTGGGACCCGGACGCCAAGGGCCCCGCGACCCGCAAGGCCTCCGGCGAGGTGCTGTCCGCGATCGCCGACGTGCTGCCCGAGCTGTGGGGCGGCTCCGCGGACCTCGCGGAGAGCAACAACACCACGATGAAGGGCGCCGACTCGTTCGGCCCGGAGAGCGCGAAGACCAAGGAGTGGGACGCCCACCCGTACGGCCGGACCCTCCACTTCGGAATCCGCGAGCACGCGATGGGCTCGATCCTCAACGGCATCGTGCTGCACGGCCCGACCCGGCCCTACGGCGCGACCTTCCTCGTGTTCTCCGACTACATGCGCCCGCCGGTGCGCCTGGCGGCACTGCAGAAGCTGCCGGTGACCTACGTCTGGACGCACGACTCGATCGGCCTCGGCGAGGACGGCCCGACCCACCAGCCGGTCGAGCACCTCGCCGCGCTGCGTGCCATCCCCGGTCTCGTGGTCATGCGGCCGGGTGACGCGAACGAGACGGCCGCGGCCTGGCGGGCCATCATCGAGCAGCACGAGGCGCCGGTCGGCATGGCGCTGACCCGGCAGAACCTCCCGGTGCTCGAGGGCACGAAGGAACTGGCCACCGAAGGCGTCCGCAAGGGCGGGTACGTGCTCGCGGACAGCTCGGCGGGACTTCCGAAGGTGGTGCTGATCGCCACCGGCTCGGAGCTGCAGATGGCCGTCGAGGCCAGGAACATCCTGGAGTCCGAGGGAGTTGCCACCAGAGTGGTGTCCATGCCGTCCCAGGAGCTGTTCGACGCGCAGGACCAGGCATACCGTGACCGGGTGATCCCGCCGAACGTGAAGGCCCGCGTCGCGGTCGAGGCCGGCATCGCCCAGCCGTGGCACCGCTACGTCGGCGACACCGGCGAGATCATCTCGATCGAGCACTTCGGCGCGTCCGCCGACTACCAGGTGCTCTTCAAGGAGTTCGGCTTCACCTCCGACGCGGTCGTCTCCGCGGCCCGCCGCTCAATCCAGAATTCGGAGAGGCTCGCACAATGACTGACAAACTCGCCCAGCTCGCGGAGGCCGGCGTCTCCATCTGGCTCGACGACGTCTCCCGCCGCCGGCTCAACTCCGGCAGCCTCGCGGAGCTCGTCCGCGACAAGTACGTCACCGGGGTGACCAGCAACCCGACGATCTTCGCGAAGGCCCTGGCCGACGCGGAGGACTACAACGAGCAGGTCCGTGAGCTGGCCGCCCGGGACGCGTCGCTGGACGCGGCGGTCAAGGAGATCACCACGACCGACATCCGCAACGCCTGCGACCTGTTCCGGGACGTCTACGAACGGACCAGCCACGTCGACGGCCGGGTCTCGATCGAGGTGGACCCGCGCCTGGCGCACGACACCGACAAGACCGTGGCCGAGGCGCTCGACCTGTGGAAGACGGTCGACCGCCCGAACCTGCTGGTGAAGATCCCCGCCACCGAGGCGGGCCTGCCGGCCATCACCCGCACCCTCGCCGAGGGCGTCAGCGTCAACGTCACGCTGATCTTCTCGGTCGAGCGCTACCGCGCGGTGATGGACGCCTTCATCGCCGGCGTCGAGCAGGCGAAGGCCAACGGCCACAACGTCGCCGACCTCCACTCGGTCGCGTCGTTCTTCGTGTCCCGCGTGGACACCGAGGTCGACAAGCGCCTCGACGAGATCGGCGGCGACGAGGCGAAAGCCCTGCGCGGCAAGGCGGCCGTCGCCAACGCGCGCCTCGCGTACGGGGCGTTCGAGGAGGCGTTCTCCACCGACCGCTGGCGCGCGCTCGCGGCTGACGGCGCCCACGCGCAGCGTCCACTGTGGGCCTCGACGGGCGTGAAGAACAAGGAGTACTCCCCCACGCTGTACGTGGACGAGCTGGTCGTGGCCAACACGGTCAACACCATGCCCGAGGCGACACTCGACGCGGTCGCCGAGCACAGCGAGATCCGTGGCGATACGGTGACCGGCAAGGCGGGGGAGGCCCAGGAGCTGTTCGACGCGCTGGCGCGGGTCGGCATCGACATCTCGGACGTCTTCGTGACCCTCGAGAACGAGGGCGTGGAGAAGTTCGAGAAGTCCTGGGAAGAGCTGCTTGAGTCCGTTACCGGTCAGCTGAAGGCCGCGAAGGGAAGCTGAGCAGAGACATGACTGATGAGGCAAGGGCGGCGGACACCGCCGCCCTCGTCGAGCAACTGGTCACCGACCAGGTTGCCAGCAAGCTCGCGGCCGGTGACGCCACCCTGTGGGGGCCGGACGCGGAGTCCGAGGCGTCCATCCGCCTCGCGTGGACGAGGCTGCACGAGACCTCCCGCCCACTGCGCGGGGAGATCGAGGCGCTGCGGTCCGAGCTGAACGCCGAAGGCGTCGACCGGGTGGTCCTCGCGGGCATGGGCGGCTCGTCGCTCGCGCCCGAGGTGATCACCAACACCGCGGGCGTGCCGCTGGTGGTGCTCGACACGACCGATCCCGGTCAGGTGGCCGACGCGCTCGAGGGCGACCTGTCGCGGACGGTCATCGTGGTGTCGTCCAAGTCCGGGTCCACCGTGGAGACGGACAGCCACCGCCGGATCTTCGAGAAGGCGTTCGCGGACAACGACGTCGACCCCGCGTCCCGCATCGTCGTGGTCACCGACCCGGGCTCGCCGTTGGAGGCCGCCTCGAAGGAGGCGGGCTACCGGCGGGTGTTCCCGGCCGACCCGCACGTGGGCGGCCGCTACTCGGCCCTGACCGCGTTCGGCCTGGTGCCGGCCGGGCTCGCCGGCGCCAACATCGGCGCGCTGCTCGACGAGGCCGCCGGGATCGCGCCGCGCCTGGCCGTCGACAGCGCGGAGAACCCGGCGATCCAGCTGGCCGCCGCGCTCGGCGCGGCACACGGCCACGGCGCGGAGAAGGTCGTCTTCGCAGACACCGGCTCCGGCATCAAGGGGTTCGGCGACTGGGTCGAGCAGCTGATCGCGGAGTCCACCGGCAAGAACGGCACCGGCCTGCTGCCGGTGGTCGTCGAGAGCCCGGACGCGCCCGGCTTCGCCGACGCGGGACCGGACGCGACGCCGGTCGCGATCGGCCCCGCCGTCTCGGGTGGACTGTCCACAGAGGGCAGTCTCGGCGAGCTGATGCTGTTGTGGGAGTTCGCGACCGCGCTCGTCGGCCGTCTCCTGGGCATCGACCCGTTCGACCAGCCGGACGTCGAGGCCGCGAAGAAGGCGGCCCGGTCCCTCCTGGACGCGCCGAAGTCCGAGCCGGCCGAGCCGACCTTCACCGACGGGCCGGTCGAGGTGCACGCGCCGGCGGGGCTGGCCGTCGGCACCACGCTGACCGAGGCGCTGCGCGCGTTCTTCGACGCCGTTCCGGACCTCGGTTACCTCGCCGTGCAGGCGTACCTGGATCGGCTCGCCGACGCGTCGGCGACCGTGCTGCGGCCGGAGATCGCGCGGCTCACCGGCAAGCAGACCACGTTCGGCTGGGGTCCCCGGTTCCTGCACTCGACCGGCCAGTACCACAAGGGCGGTCACCAGAACGGCGCGTTCCTGCAGCTGACCGGTTCCGTCGAACAGGACCTGCCGGTACCCGACAGGCCATACACTCTCGGCACGCTGCAGCTCGCCCAGGCGCTGGGCGACGGCCAGGTCCTGACCGAACACGGGCGTCCGGTGCTGCGGCTGCACCTCACCGACCGGGCCGCCGGACTGGCGCACCTGGTCAAGGCCCTTCAGGAGGTTGGCAGGTGAGCACCACACGCAGCTGGCAGAACCCGCTGCGGGACGAGCGGGACAAGCGGCTCCCGAGGATCGCCGGGCCCTGTGGCCTGGTGATCTTCGGCGTGACCGGTGACCTGTCCCGCAAGAAGCTCATGCCCGCGATCTACGACCTGGCGAACCGGGGGCTCCTGCCACCCGGTTTCTCCCTGGTGGGCTTCGCGCGACGCGACTGGGCCGACGAGGACTTCGGGCAGGTCGTGTACGAGGCGGTCAAGGAGCACGCCCGCACGCCGTTCCGGCAGGAGGTCTGGGACCGGCTCGCCGAGGGCTGCCGGTTCGTGACCGGCAGCTTCGACGACGACCAGGCCTTCGACAACCTGGCGAAGTGCATCAAGGCACTCGACGACGAGCGCGGCACGGCCGGCAACCACGCGTTCTACCTGTCGATCCCGCCCGCCGCCTTCACGAAGGTGGTCCAGCAGCTGGCCCGCACGGGTCTCGCCGACCAGAAGCCCAACGAGTGGCGCCGGGTGGTCATCGAGAAGCCGTTCGGTCACGACCTCGCGAGCGCCAAGCAGCTCAACAAGACCGTGAACGACGTCTTCCCCGAGGAGTCGGTGTTCCGCATCGACCACTACCTCGGCAAGGAGACCGTCCAGAACATCATGGCGATCCGGTTCGCCAACCAGCTGTTCGAGCCGATCTGGAACTCGAACTACGTGGACCACGTGCAGATCACCATGGCCGAGGACATCGGCCTGGGTGGCCGCGCGGGCTACTACGACGGCATCGGCGCCGCCCGGGACGTGATCCAGAACCACCTGCTGCAGCTGCTCGCGCTGACCGCCATGGAGGAGCCGGTCTCCTTCAACCCCAACTCGGTTCGCGCGGAGAAGGCGAAGATCCTCGCCGCGACCAAGCCGGCCGGCCCGTTCGACGAGACCACCGCGCGGGGTCAGTACACCGGCGGCTGGCAGGGCGGCCAGAAGGTGCCCGGCCTGCTGCAGGAGGGCGGGTTCGCCAGGGACTCGAAGACCGAGACCTTCGCGGCCATCGAGCTGTCGGTGGACACCCGCCGCTGGGCCGGGGTGCCGTTCTACCTGCGCACCGGCAAGCGGCTGGGCCGCCGCGTCACCGAGATCGCGGTGGTGTTCAAGCGGGCGCCGCACCTGCCGTTCGACGACACGGCCACCGAGGAGCTGGGCCAGAACGCGCTCGTGTTCCGGGTCCAACCGGACGAGGGCGTGACGATGCGGTTCGGCTCGAAGGTGCCCGGCTCCACCATGGAGGTCCGGGACGTCAACATGGACTTCAGCTACGGGCACTCGTTCACCGAGTCCTCCCCGGAGGCCTACGAGCGGCTGATCCTGGACGTCCTGCTCGGCGAGCCGTCCCTGTTCCCCAAGAACGACGAGGTCGAGCTGTCGTGGGAGATCCTCGAACCGATCCTCAAGCACTGGGGGACCCACGGCCAGCCCGACCCGTACCCGGCCGGCACATGGGGTCCGGAGTCCGCGGACCGGATGCTCGCCCGCACCGGCCGACACTGGAGGCGTCCTTGAGCGAGCTCGTGAGCGAACCAATGAGCACGGAGGCCTCATGATCATCGACCTTCCCGCCACCACCACGTCGCAGGTGAACAGCAAGCTGGTCCACCTGCGCGAGCAGGGTGGCGCGAACACCATCGGCCGCGTGCTGACACTGGTGATCGTCACCGACGACAGCGAGCGGACCGAGGACGTCATCGACGCGGCGAACTACGCCTCGCGCGAGCACCCGTGCCGGGTGATCGTCGTGGCACGGGGCGCGAAGAAGGCCTCGCCCCGGCTGGACGCGCAGATCCGGGTCGGCGGCGACGCCGGCGCGAGCGAGGTGATCGTGCTGCGGCTGTACGGCCCGCTCGCCAACGAGGGCGCGTCGTGCGTCATCCCGCTGCTGCTGCCGGACGCGCCGGTGGTCGCGTGGTGGCCGTTCGAGGCGCCGACCTCGCCCGCGAAGGACCCGATCGGGCGGCTGGCCACCCGCCGGATCACCGACTCGGCCGCGGACCGCAACCCGGTCAAGGCGCTCGAGGTCCGCGCGAAGGGCTACGAGCCCGGCGACACGGACCTGGCGTGGACGCGGCTCACGCTGTGGCGGGCGCTGCTGTCCGCCGCGCTGGACCTGCCGCCGTACGAGAAGGTGACGGCCGCGACCGTGTCCGGCGAGGCCGACTCGCCGTCGGCCGAGTTGCTGGCCGCGTGGCTCTCGTCCCGGCTGCGGCTGCCGGCCAAGCGGGTGAAGGCCAAGTCCGGCCAGGGCATCGTGTCGGTCACCCTGGAGCGGAAGTCGGGCAGCATCGAGATCAACCGCCCGGACGGCTCGATCGGCACGCTGGTGCAGCCGAACCAGCCGGACCGGCGCGTGGCGCTCGGGCGGCGCGCGGTCCGCGACTGCATCGCCGAGGAGCTGCGCCGGCTCGACCCGGACGAGATCTACGACGCCGCGCTGAAGAGCCTGAACAAGGTAGACCGCGGCGGGCGGAGCGCGCCCGGCACACGCAAGAAGGCGGAGGCACCGAAGAAGGCGAAGGCCGGAGCCACCGCGTGACGGTCCTGACCTACGACACACCCGAGGAGCTGGCGTCGGCGGCCGCGGACCGGTTGGCCGCGGCGCTGGCGTCGGCCCAGGCGGCCCGTGGCACGGCGTCAGTCGTGCTGACGGGCGGCCGCACGGGCACCGCGGTGCTGGCCGCGCTGCGGTCCGCTCCGCTCGACTGGTCGGCCCTGGACGTCTACTGGGGCGACGAGCGCTTCCTGCCGGCCGGCGACCCCGAGCGCAACGAGACGCAGGCACGGGAGGCGCTCCTGGACCACGTGCCGGTCTCCCCCGACCGCGTCCACGCGATGGCGCCGTCGGACGGCGAGTTCGGCGACGACCCGGACGCCGCCGCCGAGGCCTACGCCGTGCTGCTGGCCGGCGTGCCGACCTTCGACGTCTGCCTCCTGGGGGTCGGCGAGGAGGGCCACACGGCGTCCATCTTCCCGCACTCCCCCGCCGTGCTGGAGACGGCGCGGGCGGTCGTCGCGGTCAGGGACTGCCCGAAGCCACCGCCCACCCGGGTGTCCCTTACACTGCCGAGAATCCGCACGGCCGCCGAGGTGTGGCTGATGACCACTGGCGAGGCGAAAGCCGAGGCAGTGGCAGCGGCACTTGCCGGCGCCTCTGAGCAGGACATTCCTGCCGCCGGGGCCCGTGGGCACCGCGAAACTATCTGGTTCCTTGATCAGAAGGCGGCATCTGCCCGCTAAGTTGTTCCCGGGTACGTCAGTTGACCGATGTCTCCGGCAACTGACAGGGCCACTCTTGGCCGAGTGAAATCGGACCAGGACAACCACACAGTCGTACGGCAAGTGTTCGGCGACCTGCCCTTCCCAGCCCACCGCTGGCAGCTCATCGCGCAGGCCGCCGTCTACGGCGCGGACTCGGTGACCATGGCTAAACTGCACCGCCTCCCGCCACGTCGCTACGCGGACCCCGAGGAGGTGACGGCCGCCATCATCGCCACACAGCATGCGCGGCCCCGACCGCGGCACTACCGGCCGATGGTGATCCCGATGAACGTCAAGCACCGGCCGCTCGTCGTAGCGGTAGCCGTCCCGGAGTGAGCGGGCGGCGGATCAGTTCCGACCCGGCGAGGGTGGGCCGGAACACCGCCGGTGCGGCGAGGCATCTCCCCCTACCCCATCGACCACAGCCCTCGTGCATGAGGACGCAAGTCATGCGTATCGGCATCATCGGCGCCGGACCCATCGGCACCACGTTGAGCAGGCACTTCGCGATCGTCGGGCATGACGTGTCGCTGACCGGCCTGCTCGTCGCGCGCACGGTGCGCGCGGTGGCGAGCTTCGCCGACGTGGTCGTGGTCGCCGTGCCGTTCCACCGCCACCGCGAGCTGCCGGTGGCGGAGACGGCCGGGAAGACGGTAGTCGACGCGACGAACTACGACCCCGCACTGGACGACCGCGTCCGCGAGCTGGACGAGGACCGCATCACCTCGAGCGAGCTGGTGCAGGCGCACCTGTCCGGCGCCCAGGTGGTGAAGGCGTTCAACGCGATCCGCTGGGAGCACCTGCGGGATCACGCGCACCGCGACCGGTTCGCCGGCCGGCGCGGCATCCCGGTCTCCGGTGACCACGTCCGGGCCAAGAAGAGCGCCATGGCCCTGGTCGAGGAGATCGGGTTCGACGCGGTCGACGCGGGAGGCCTCGCCCGCGGCGGCCGCAAGTTCCAGCCGGGCACGCCGGTCTACGCCGCCGATCTGACGGCGCACGACCTGCGTGCCCGGCTGCACCTCGCCACTTGACCGACCCGAGCCGACAAGAACACCGTCACTGGGGGTGGCAATTGCCGGACCAGACGCCGGTGGGGCGGCGCGGCCCTACCGGCACTCCCCTGATCATGCCCACGCATCCCACCCCGACTACGATTGACGTACTGCCGACAGCCGGGGCGAAGTGCGGGAGAGACGTCATGGGGAAAGACCCAGACCGTCTTCCGGACGTGCGCTCACAACCTCCGGACGTGCAGCGCATCATCGACCGCCGGCTGCAGGTGAAGGTCGTGCGGCACAACCCTGACCTGTACGTATGCCGTCTGGCCGGCGAGGTCGACCTGCTCACGGTGCCCACGCTGGTCCGCGTGCTGGACGAGCTGCGCGAGCGCGAGGTGCCGGCGGTCATCGTCGATCTCACCGGGGTCACGTACTGCGCCGCGGCCGGCGTGCGGGCGCTGCTGGACGCGACCCACGCGGCCCGCGCGGTCCGTCAGCGCCTCGCGGTGGTCATCGCGAGCCTGACCGTGGCCAGGGTCCTGAAGGCGACCGACACCATCGACGGCATCGAGAACTACTCGAACCTGTCCGAGGCCATGCGCGCGATGGTGGAGTAGCCCCCGACCGGCCCTCAGACTCGGCAGCCCAGGACGGCGAGCGGCTTGGGCACGTCGGCCACCTGCTTGGGCGTGCGGCGGTCGCCGCGACCCGGCGGGCGGCTGGGCACGGCACGGAGCCGCACGCGCCGCACCGGCGTGATGCGGTACTCGACCTCGTGCATGACCTCGGTCACCGGGCGGCGGCCACCGGTCAGCATGGCCATGCCGATCATGCTCAGCACCAGCGACACGTGGACCACCACGTTGTCGCTGTGGAAGGGCACGACCTGCGGGTTGGCGGCGGCGCCGAACTGCCACAGCAGCACGTAGGTCACCCCGCCGCAGATGAGGTAGGCGTGCGCGCCGCGCGGGGAACCGGCCAGGGCCAGGCCCGCGATGCCGAACCCGAGGTGGACGAGGTTGTCCAGCAGACCAGGTCCCCCGTCGAGCACCCCGGCCACCACGAACAGCGTCGCGACCAGCATCGCGGCCAGCTGGCCCGGCTCGCGGCGAGCCCAGTTCCTCGTCATCCCCACCTACCCCTTGTCCGGTCTTCGACAACACGGCTGGGCGGCCCCACCCCTGAGCGAGGCTCCGCTCAGAGAGTGGTGCGTCACCCACCATGCCCTCTGTACCCAGTGGACGCGCATCCGACGCGCCGGTTGTTAACCGAAGATCGACGCGAAGGTGTTACGCGTTGCCGTCCGGTAACTGGTGATTTGCTCCAGCACATTCATGTGAAACATTTCGTCCCGATCCGACGATGCACCTGTCTTCATTTGTGCGAGGGCAACACGCGGAGGGAGGGTCCGGTGACCCGTAGCGAAATCGAGGTCCACAGCGAGACCCGCCCAGAGACCCGCGGCGAGACCCGCACCGAGAATGGAGGTCCCGTCCTGGTCGCGTCCACGTTCCCACCCAAGGTCGGCGCCCCGGTCGACCTCGCCGACCTCCGCATCCTGCCCGGGCCGGCGAGCCGGCTGCTGCCCCACTGGCTGGCCTTCCTCCGCACCAGCCCGCGCGCCCGCGGCATCGCCTCGGACGTGGCGGCGCTGCTGCTCGCGCTGCTCGACGTGTGGCTGGTCATCCCGGAGGAGGCGCAGACCTACTCGATCTGGCTGTCGGCGGTTGCCGTGGCCGCGATGGTCATGCGCCGGCACGTGCCGTTCCTCGCCGTGCTGGTGACGGTCCCGGGTTATCTGACGGGCTGGTCCCAGCTCGCCGCGATGATCGCGCTGGGCTCGCTCGCGAAGAAGCACCGGCTGCTGTCGTGGCGGATGGTCACCGGCTGCTTCCTCGTGTTCCTGTGCGGGTACGTCCGCTGGCCGCTGTCCGAGTTCGTCGCGCAGAGCTGGCAGGAGCACCTGCTCAACGTGATCTGGGCGGTGATCGCCACGGGCATGCCGGTAGCCATCGGCCTGCTGATCACCGCGCGCAAGGAGCTGTCCGAGCGCATCCGCGACCTGGCGTCGAGCCGCGAGCGGGAGAAGAAGCTGCTCGCCCAGACGGTCCGGGCCGCCGAACGGGCCGAGCTGGCCCGGGAGATGCACGACGTGGTCAGCCACCAGGTCACGCTGATCGCCATGCAGGCCGGCGCGCTGCAGGTGTCCACGCACGGCGACACGGCGGACGTGGCCCGCACGATCCGCGAGCTGTCCACACGCACACTGGAGGAGCTGCGCAACCTGGTCGGCGTGCTGCGGTCCGGCGACGGCGCCGAGGACGGCCAACCGGGTCTGGACGAGCTGGACGAGCTGGTGCGCAACTTCCGCGACGACGCGGTGCGGGTGGCGCTGGACGTGAAGGCCGAGCCGTCCCAGCTGACCGGGCCGGTGTCACACGCGGTGTACCGCACGGTGCAGGAGGCGCTGACGAACGTCCGCAAGCACGCGGCGGGGTCCCGGGCCTCGGTGCGGGTGCTGGCGCAGCAGGACACGCTGGTCGTCGAGGTACGCAACGGGCGTCCCGAGGCATGCGAACCGCCCCTGCCGTCCGGCGGCCACGGGTTGATCGGCCTGCGGGAACGCGCGGGCCTGCTCGGCGGCACGTTCACCGCCGGCCCGACCTCCGAGGGCGGCTTTCAAGTCTCGGCGACCTATCCACTAGCCGGCTGACGGAACACGAAGGCCGCCGCACCCACTTCAGCGCGACGGCCTTCAGTGACAACCAGCGACAACAGTGACAACCAGCGGTCGGGGGGTCCGGGGGGCGGAGCCCCGCCGGGCGGGGTCTGGGGGTTGCACCCCCAGAAAACACAGGCACACGATCCCGGTGAGCGCAGTCCGCGAACAGAGTTCGCCCAATCGGGCGCCTCAGCCTTCTCGTTGCCTGCGCAGCTTGGCCAGGGCCTCGGCGAGGATCGCCTCGCCGTCGGCGTCCGACCGGCGCTCCTTCACGTACGCGAGGTGCGTCTTGTACGGCTCGTTGCGCGGGGCCTTCGGCGGCTCCTGCTCGTCCCTACCGCCGGGAAGACCGCAGCGCGGGCAGTCCCACGACTCCGGCACCTCAGCGTCGAGCGCGAACGACGGTTTCGACTCGTGCCCGTTCGCGCACCAGTACGAGACCCGCCGGCGCGGCGCGGACTCGCCTCGCTCCGACTCACCCATGGGTCCAGCGCCGACTCGAGTACCTCGAATCGCACTACCACCAGCCATCGACTCTTACACCCCCACAAGGTGGTTCAGGCGGAAAAACGAACTACCCCGCTCCCGGAGCGGACGGGGTTCTCAGGCGACCTTGATGAGCAGGCCGAGCCCGATGACACAAATGATCCAGACGGCGCCGATGAACAGCGTGGCCCGGTCCAGGTTCTTCTCCACGACCGAGGACCCGCTCAGCGAGGAGGA
>NZ_JBJMIE010000207.1:0-29194 GCF_045807065.1 Actinophytocola sp.
GACCGTTGGACACGCGGGTCCAGACGGTTGGACACGCGGGTCCGGGCCGTTGGACACGCGGGTGGTCAGCGCCAGGAGGGGAGCCACAGTTCCTGTTGCCAGTGGGCCTCGGTGATCGAGTCGCCGTTGAGGATGGGCCACAGCCAGACGAAGTTGGCGACCACGATGCCCACGTACAGGGCCACGACGAGCAGACCTGTCCCTCGGCGTTCGTACCCGTCGCGGACCGTGCCCATGATCTGGCCGAGGACCAGCACGATGCCCAGGACCAGGAACGCGGCCATCGGTGTGGCGTAGAAGAAGTACATCTGGCGGTCGAGGTTGGTGAACCACGGCAGCAGGCCCGCCAGGTAGGCCACCACGACCGCCGCGTAGCGCCAGTCCAGGCGGGCGATCATGCGCCACAGGCCCCAGCCGAGCACCGGCAGCGACACCCACCACAGGGCGGGGGTGCCGATCAGCATGGTGGCGCTCACGCACCGCTGCTCGCCGCAGGAGACCGTGCCGCCGTTGTAGTAGTAGAGCATCGGCCGCAGGCTCATCGGCCACGTCCACGGCTTGGACTCCCACGGGTGCTGGTTGGTCACCGGGGTCACCAGGTGCTCGTGGAAGTTCAGCACGTTGCCCGAGTACTGCCACAGCGACCGCAGCGCCTGGGGGATGAAGTCGTACCAGCCGTGGTGCACCGACTCGTCGGCCAGGTGCCGGTCGACGCCCGTCTCGGACGTCAGCCAGCCCCACCACGTGGACAGGTACACCAGCAGGCCGACGACCACGAACGCCCACACGCCCGGCAGCACGTCCTTGACCAGCGCGCCGCGCCACGGCCGCTCGACCCCGGCCGCGCGGCGCGCGGTGGCGTCCCAGAACACGGTGAGCAGGCCGAACGCCATGATGAAGAAGACACCCGACCACTTGGACCCGCACGCCAGCCCGAGCGACACCCCGCCCAGGAACCGCCACCAGCGGAACCCCAGCCACGGGCCGTGCACCGACTCGGTCGCCCAGCCCTCGCGGACGGCGACCGCCAGCCGGTTGCGCACCTGGTCCCGGTCGAGCAGCAGGCAGCCGAAGGCCGCCAGGACGAAGAACGCGAGGTAGATGTCCAGCATCCCCATGCGGCCCTGGACGTGGGACACCCCGTCGCAGATCAGCAGGACGCCGGCGATGCCGCCGAGCAGGGTGGACCGGGTCAGCCGCCGCGCGATCCGGATGATCATCAGGATCATGAGCGCGCTGCACAGCGCCGCCGTGAACCGCCAGCCCCAGGAGTTGTAGCCGAACAGCCACTCGCCGAGCGCGATGAGCTCCTTGCCCACCGGCGGGTGGACGGTCAGCTCGTAGGCCGGGTTGTCCTCGTAGCCGCCGTTGCGCAGCATCTCCCACGCCTGCGGCACGTAGTGCTTCTCGTCGAAGACCGGCGTGCCCTCGGGGTCGGTCGGGAAGCCGAGGTTCTGCAGCCGCACGAACCCGCCGAAGACCGCCAGGAAGCCGGCGACCAGCCACGCGCGCAGCCGGTCGGCGGGCATCGGCTTGCCGATCAGGTGGATCTCGGCGAGGTCGGCTTCGGACAGCGGTCGCCCGCCGGCACCACTCAGGCTGGGGGAAACCACAGCCTCGCGATCGACGGTAAGACTCACGGGCAAGGATCGTAGGCGGCGCCGTGTGGTGCCCGCGTCTGGATCACCAACTCGGAGCAGTGCGATGACTGAACACGGCAGGCTCGTCCTCGCCGCCACCCCGCTCGGCGACTCGCGGGACGCCTCCCCGCGCCTGGTCGAGGCCCTGGCCACCGCGGACGTCGTCGCGGCGGAGGACACCCGCAGGACGCGCGCGCTCGCCGCGGCCCTCGGCGCCGCGCCGGCCGGCCGGCTCGTGTCCTTCTACGACGCCGTCGAGACCAGCCGGCTCGGCGGCCTGGTGGCGGCCGTCGAGGGTGGCCAGACGGTCCTGCTGGTCACCGACGCGGGCATGCCGAGCGTCTCCGACCCCGGGTTCCGCCTGGTGGCGGCCTGCGTGGCGAAGGACCTGCCGGTCACCTGCCTGCCGGGGCCGTCGGCGGTGACCACCGCGCTGGCGCTGTCCGGGCTGCCGTGTGAGCGGTTCTGCTTCGAGGGCTTCGCGCCGCGCAAGGACGGCGAGCGGCGCCGGTTCTTCGCCGCGCTGGCCGAGGAGCCGCGCACGGCCGTGTTCTTCGAGTCGCCGCACCGGATCGCGGCGACGCTGGCGCTGGCCGCCGAGGTGCTGGGGGAGGAGCGGCGCGCGGCGGTGTGCCGGGAGCTGACCAAGCCGTACGAGGAGGTCCGCCGGGGCGGTCTGCGTGAGCTGGCGGACTGGGCGGCGGACGGGGTCCGCGGTGAGATCACCGTGGTCCTCGCCGGCGCCGAGCGGCGGCGGGAACAGGACATGGACGCGCTCGCGGCCGAGGTGCGTCGCCTGGCCGACGGGGGCATGCGGCTCAAGGACGCGGCCGCACAGGTCGCCGACGCGTCCGGGGTGAGCAAGAAGGCTCTCTACGACGCCGCTGTTCGCGGTTGACCTGGAGCGTGCTCCAGGGTGTTTGCTGGGGCAACCACAAGCGAAGGAGGAGAAGCACGTGGTTGGCAAGCGAATGCTCGGCGACCTGGAGGTTTCGACGCTCGGGCTCGGTTGCATGGGGATGTCCGCGACGTACGGCCCCGCGGATGACACCGAGTCCGTCGGCGTGATCCACCGGGCGCTCGAGCTGGGCGTGAACTTCCTGGACACGGCCGACATCTACGGCGTCGGCCACAACGAGGAGCTGGTCGGCCGCGCGATCGCGGACCGGCGCGACCAGGTGGTCCTGGCGACCAAGTTCGGCATCAGGCGCGTGGTCGGCGGCGGCGCCGTCGAGGTCGACGGCAGCCCGGAGTACGTCCGCGCGGCGGTCGACCGCTCGCTCGGCCGGCTCGGGACCGACACCATCGACCTGTACTACCTGCACCGGCGTGACCCCGACGTCCCGATCGAGGACACGGTCGGCGCGATGGCCGAGCTGGTGACCGCCGGCAAGATCCGGCACCTCGGCCTGTCCGAGGTGAGCGCGGAGACGCTGCGCAAGGCGCACGCCGTGCATCCGATCACCGCGCTGCAGTCGGAGTACTCGCTGTTCAACCGGGGCATCGAGGACGAGGTCCTGCCGGTGGCCCGGGAGTTGGGCGTCGGCGTGGTGCCGTACTCGCCGGTGGGCCGCGGACTGCTGACCGGTGACCTGGACACGTTCCGCAACCTGCCGGAGGACGACTTCCGGCGCGGCCTGCCGCAGTTCCAGGGCGAGAACCTGGAGCGCAACATCGCGCTGGCGGAGCGGGTGATCGGCGTCGCGAAGACCCTCGAGGTGACACCCGTTCAGGTGGCGCTCGCGTGGCTGCTGGCACAGGACGAGCACATCGCCCCCATTCCCGGCACCAAGCGGGTGAAGTACCTGGAGGAGAACGCGGGCGCGGCGCAGGTCGCGCTGACGCCGGACCAGCTGGCGGAGATCACCTCCGCCATCCCGGCCGGCGCCGTCGCGGGCGACCGCTACAACTCCGAGGGCATGCGCGCGGTCAATCGCTGACATCCGGGAAGGGCACCCGTGGGACCTCGCACGTCCACGGGTGCCCTTCAGGGCAGTTCGGCGAGGGCGGCGGTCCGGTGGACCACCGTCACGTCGCTCTCGGTCAGCATCGCGAGCGCCTCGGGCTCGACCTTCGCGGCGGTGACGTCCGAACCCGCGAAGGCCTCGATGGCGGCCAGCGACGCCCACATGGTGTGGGCCGTCAGTTCGACCACCTCGCCGAGCGGCCGGGTCAGGAGCAACGCGCCCCGGAAACCGGCCAGCGCGCGCAGCTCCGGCAGCAGCGTCTTCTCGAAGTAGTGCTGGTAGTCCGCCGCACCGGCCCCGGTCGCCCGTGCCGACCACGTCCTCACGATCATGGGGTGAGTCTTACCTCAGGCGTTCTCCTTCTGGAAGGTCCGCGCACCCCACCACACGGCCAGGACCGTGATCACGAACAGCACCACGCTGCCGGTGAGCAGCCCGTCCGCCGAGTAGTCGCCGCGGAACGACGCCCGCTCGGCGTCCATGACGTGCGCGAACGGGTTGATGCGCGACAGCACGTACAGCCAGCGCGGCGCCAGGTCGGTCGTGATCGGGATGAGGATCCCGGTGAGCAGCAGCAACGGCACCGAGATCGTGGTCAGCAGCGCCGGGAACGCCTCCTCGCTGCGCACCAGCAGGGCCATCGCGTACGAGCTGGACGACAGCGTGATGGCCAGCAGCATCACCATGACCAGGCACAGCAGCACCCCGGCGAACGGCGCCCGCATCCCGAACACGAGGTAGGCCACGAGCAGCAGCAACAGCGCCTGGAACAGCAGCTGGACGGTGTCGTGCAGCACCCGCCCGAGCAGCAGCGCGAGCCGGCTCACGGGCGTCACCCGCATCCGTTCGACCACGCCGTGGCGCAGGTCGCCCAGTAGCGCGAAGCCGGCGAACATGCTGCCGAACAGCCCGAGCTGCACCAGGAGACCCGGGGCGAGGACCTGCCAGCTGTCGCCGGGCGGAAACCCGGGGGTGCTGGCGACGATCTTCTCCATCAGCGGCCCGAACAGCAGCAGGTACAGCAGCGGCTGCATGATGCCGATCAGCACCCACGCGGGGTTGCGCAGGGAGATCGCCATGTGCCGGCGGAACACCAGCCAGGTCTCACGCGGCATGCCGCCCCCTCGCCGGCCGCGGGCGCCGGAACGCTCCGTGACGTCCTGGGTGTTCATGACTCGCTCCCCGAGTTCCGCTCATCGTGGCCCTCCTCCGCGTCGCGCAGGGTGCGGCCGGTCATGGCGAGGAACACGTCGTCCAGCGAGGGCCGCTGCACCTGGATCGACGTCATGGCGATGCTCTTCGCGTCCAGTGCCCGCAGCAGCTCCGGCAGCGCGGTGTCGCCCCGCGGCACCCGGAACCGGACCGTGCCGTCGGGCGACGTGGTGACCTCCGACGCGCCGGGCAGGCGACCCGCGATCTCGGCGGCGTCCGCGACCGACTCGGGTGGCACCGCCACGACGACGCCGTCGCCGGACAACCGCGCCTTCAGCTCGTCGGGCGTGCCCTCGGCGACGAGCTGGCCGTGGTCGATGACGAGGATCCGGTCGCACAGCGAGTCGGCCTCGTCGAGGTAGTGGGTGGTCAGGAACACGGTCACGTCGTGCTCGCCGCGCAGCGAGCGGATGTGCTCCCACAGGTTCGCCCGGCTCTGCGGGTCGAGGCCGGTGGTCGGTTCGTCCAGGAACACCAGACCGGGGGAGTGGATCAACCCGAGTGCGATGTCCAGCCGGCGCTTCTGCCCGCCGGACAGGGTCTTGACCAGCCGTTGCTCGAGCCCCTCGATGTCGAGCTGGGCGGCGAGCTCGGCGCCGCGCCGGACGGCGTCGGCCTTCGGGAGCCCGTAGAACCGGCCCTGGATCTCGATCTCCTCGATCACCCGGCACTCGGGTGCCGTGCCGCCGCCCTGGGCGACGTCCCCGATCTTCGTGCGCACCCCGACCGGGTCGGCGAGCAGGTCGACGCCGCCGACGGTGGCGGTGCCGGCGGTCGGCCGCAGCAGTGTCGTGAGCATCCGCAGTGTGGTCGTCTTCCCGGCGCCGTTCGGACCGAGGAAGCCGACCAGCTCCCCAGCGTGCACGTCGAGGTCCACTCCGCGGACGGCCTCGACAGCACGGCCCCGGGACCGGAAGGTCCGAGCGAGGCCGCGAGCTTCGATCATGTCTGCCCTTTCTGGTAATCAAATTTGACTAGAGTCCGGACAGCATGGCTTGTCGACTACGCCAAGTCAAACCCCTAATCCTTCTGGGCCGCTCGGACGACACCATCGATGGCGGCGACGACACGCTCCGCGGCGTGCTCGGGATCGGGTTGACCGGCGTCGAGCCAGGCGATGACGGCCTCCTGTGCGACGGTCGGGATCAGCCGCGCCGCCCAGTCGCGCCAGGCGGGCTCCGGGATGGCGGCGTCGAGGTAGTGGTGGGCGATCGCGGTACCCGCGTCCCGCATGCGGTCGACGACGTCCCGGAACTCCGGCTCGCGTGCGGCGTGCCGGAACAGCAGCCGGAAGCCGTCCGGATCGGCCGCGGCCGCGTGGACCAGCTGGGTGACGCTGCCGCCGTCGTACTCGCTCCCGACGGTGCCGGCGAGGTGGTCGCGTGCCCGGTCGAGCACCGCCCGGTACAGCTCGTTCTTCGAGGTGAAGTGCCGGTAGAGGATCACGTGCGTGACGCCCGCCGCGGCGGCGACCTCGTCCAGCCCCGTGGCCGCGTAACCGCCGCGGGCGAAGGCCCCGGTGGCCGCGGCCAGGATCTGCTCGCGCCGCTCGGCGCGCGGTAGCCGTCGGGCGACCACGGGCACCTCCTTGTTCAAGTCGGACTATACAAGTAGCGTTGTTTACATCCTCTTATACAAAACCACCTTTACTTGGAGCGTGGCCGTGACCATCCAGCGGACGCACACCCCGGTCGGCGACGAGGCGTGGCAGGTCACCGGCCATGCCGCCGTCCGGGGCCTGCTCGACGACGACCGGCTCGGCCGGTCCCACCGGACCCCGGAGACGGCCGCGCGCACGGGCGAGTCGGCGTTGTTCGGCGGCCCGCTCGGCGACTTCGACACCGAGTTCGCCGACCACGCCCGCATGCGGGCGCTGCTCCAGCCGCACTTCTCGCCCAGGCGGATGCGTGCGCTGGCGCCGCGGGTCGAGGAGCTGACCACCCGCCTGCTCGACGACCTGGCCGAGCAGGGTCCGCCGGCCGACCTGCACGCGGCGCTCGCGGTCCCGCTGCCGGTGCTCGTGATCTGCGAGCTGCTCGGCGTCCCGTACGACGACCGCGACCAGTTCCGCGCCTGGACCGACGACATCGGCAACACCCGGGACGGGGCCAGGTCGCAGCGCGCGCTCGGGGAGCTGTTCGCCTACGGCCAGGAGCTGGTCGCCCGCAAGCGGGATGAGCCGGGCGACGACGTGCTGTCCCGGCTCTGCGCGACCGGAGGCATGACCGATCCCGAGATCGCCGGCCTCGGGATGGCGCTGCTGTTCGCCGGGCACGAGACGACCGTGGTCCGGATCGGCATGGGCGCCCTGCTGCTGCTGAGCAACCCGGAGCAGTGGCAGGCGCTGGTCCACGATCCCGGACTGGTGCCGAACACCGTCGAGGAGATCCTGCGTACCGCGACGAAGAGCGGCGGCACCGGCCTGCCCCGCTACGCCCGCACCGAGCTGGAGTACGACGGCGCCGCCATCCACACCGGCGACCTCGTGCTGCTGAACCTGAGCTCGGCCAACCACGATCCCGAGGTCTTCCCCGAACCGGAACGCGTGGACGTCACCCGCCCCGCCGGGCCGCACCTCACGTTCGGCCACGGCGCCCGGTACTGCCTCGGTGCCCCGCTGGCCCGCATCGAGCTGGGGGCGGTGTTCACCCAGCTGCCCAGGCGGTTCCCCGGCCTGCGTCTCGCCGTGGACCCCGCGGAGGTGCGGCTGCGGGAGGACACGCTGACCGGCGGACTGGTGGAGCTGCCCGTGCGGTGGTGATCAGGCCTCCGCCGGCGGCGCACCCATCGGCGGCGCTGGGGACGGCGGCGCGCCGAACTCGGCGCCCTCGTCGTCGGCCATCACGTACTTGCCGGACTCGAGCCGCTCGACCAGTCCGCGCAGCCACGCCTCCTGTGTCTCCACGGCCCCCACCCACAGCCGGTACAGCTCCTCGACGTGCTCTGGCTGGCCCCAGCTGGTCCCGTTCTCCAGCACGTTCTGCGCGGTGGCGCGATAGCCGGCCACCTGCGTCAACCGGTGCCGCAGCAGGCTCAGCGCCTTGGCGCGGGGGAGTGCCGGGAGGAACGTCACGGCGGCGGCCAGCCGGAAGGAGCCCTGAGCTGAGTCGTCGCTGTCCGCCAGGTAACGCGCCACGAGCAGCTGGAACTCACTCTCGCCGACTTGCGTGAGCCGGTAGGCGGTGCGGTCCGGTCCGGCCGCGGGCGCATCCGTCGAGGCGACCTCGAGCAGCCGCTCGGTCGCCATCTTCTTCAGCGCGTGGTAGATCGAGCCGGGCGCCACGTTCGCCCACTTGTCCGCTGACCACGTCAGCAGCTCGCGGCGGACCTGGTAGCCGTGCGCGGTGCCGTACATCCGCACGACCCCGAGCACCAAGAGCCGCGTGGCGGACACCGCTTCCTCCTGACAACCCGTTCGTCCTCGCCCCCTGCTGCTCCGTAGGCTATTCGGGTATGAGCAACCCCGTGCTGACAGCGGTGGCCTGGCCCTATGCCAACGGCCCCCGCCACATCGGTCATGTGTCCGGATTCGGAGTCCCCTCGGACGTCTTCTCCCGGTACATGCGGATGGCCGGGCACAAGGTGCTCATGGTGTCCGGCACCGACGAGCACGGCACGCCGATCCAGGTCCAGGCGGACAAGGAGGGCGCCACCCCGCAGCAGACCGTGGACAAGTACGCCCGCCAGATCGGCAACGACCTCCAGGGCCTCGGGCTCTCCTACGACCTGTTCACCCGCACCACGACCGGCAACCACTACAAGGTGGTGCAGGACCTGTTCCTGGCGCTGTGGAAGAACGGGTACGTCGTCGAGAAGACGCAGCTGGGCGCCATCAGCCCGTCCACCGGCCGCACGCTGCCGGACCGCTACATCGAGGGCACCTGCCCGATCTGCGGCTACGAGAGCGCGCGCGGGGACCAGTGCGACAACTGCGGCAACCAGCTGGACCCGGCCGACCTGAAGAACCCGCGTTCGAAGATCAACGGCGAGGTCCCGGAGTTCGTCGAGACCGAGCACCTGTTCCTCGACCTGCCGTCCTTCGCCGGCGCGCTGGGGAACTTCCTCGGCAGCCGGCGGGACTGGCGGCCGAACGTGCTCAAGTTCAGCCTGAACCTGCTCGACGACCTCAAGCCGCGGGCCATCACGCGTGACCTGGACTGGGGCGTGCCGATCCCGCTGGACGGCTGGCGGGACAAGCCGATGAAGCGGTTCTACGTGTGGTTCGACGCGGTCATCGGGTACCTGTCGGCGTCGGTCGAGTGGGCGCGCCGGTCCGGCGACGGCGACGCGTGGCAGGAGTTCTGGACCAACCCGGACGCCCAGGGCTACTACTTCATGGGCAAGGACAACATCGTCTTCCACTCGCTGATCTGGCCGTCGCTGCTGCTCGGCCAGAACGGCGCGGGGGACAGGGGCGGCTCGCCGGGCGCGTTCGGCACGCTGAACCTGCCGACCGAGGTCGTGTCGTCCGAGTTCCTGAAGATGAGCGGGTCCAAGTTCTCGACCTCGCGCGGCACGGTCATCTACGTGCACGACTTCCTGCGCGAGTTCGGCCCGGACAGCCTGCGCTACTTCATCTCGGTGGCCGGCCCGGAGACCCAGGACGTCGACTTCACCTGGGAGGAGTTCGTCCGCCGGGTCAACTTCGAACTGGCCAACGAGTGGGGCAACCTGGTCAACCGGTCGATCTCGATGGCGCACAAGAACGTGGGCGCCGTCCCGAACCCGACCGCGGTGACGGGTGACGACGAGACGTTGAAGGCCCTGTCGCGGGACGCGTTCTCGGTGGTCGGCGGGCACCTGCGCAGCTCGCGGTTCAAGCAGGCGGCGAGCGAGGCCATGCGGGTGGTCAGCGCGGCCAACAAGTACCTGTCCGACCAGGAGCCGTGGAAGAAGAAGGACGACCCGGCCCGCCGGGACACGATCCTGCACACCGCGCTGCAGGTCGTGCAGGACGCGAACACGCTGCTCACGCCGTTCCTGCCGCACTCGGCGCAGAAGGTGCACGAGGCGCTGGGCGGTACGGGTGTCTGGGCGGCGCAGCCGCGGGTCGAGGACGTCGAGGACCTGGACGTGCCCGGCCGGATCAACCCGATCCTGACCGGTGACTACGCCGGTGAGGGGGCCCGCTGGGAGTCGACGCCCATCGAGGTCGGCCGACCGCTGGAGAAGCCTTCGCCGCTGTTCCCGAAGCTGGACCCGAAGCTCGGCGAGACCGGGCCGTCCTGGGCTCCCGTGACCGACTGACATGGCCGACCGCGAAGGGGAGCGCCCTCCGATCCCGGAGGCGCTCCCCGTTCCCATCGTCGACGCGCACACCCACCTGGACGCCTGTGGCGCGAAGACCGCCGCGGACGTCGTCGAGATGGTCGACCGGGCGGCCGCGGCGGGCGTCGGGCGGGTCGTGACGGTCGCCGACGACCTCGCCGCCGCTCAGTGGGCCGCTCGGGCCGCGACGTGGGACCCGCGGGTCTTTGCGGCCGTCGCCGTCCACCCGACGCGCACGGCGGCGTTCACGGACGCGGATCGGGGGCTCGTCGAGGAGCTGGGCCGCCGGCCGCGCGTGGTGGCGATCGGCGAGACCGGCCTCGACTACTACTGGGACTACTCGCCGCCCGAAGCCCAGCACGAGGCGTTCCGCTGGCACATCGACCTCGCCAAGCGGGTCGGCAAGCCGCTGATGATCCACGACCGGGACGCGCACGAGGACATCTACCGGATCCTTCTGGAGGAGGGACCACCCGAGAAAGTGGTCTTCCACTGCTTCTCCGGGGACGCCGAGTTCGCGCGGCGCTGTGTGGACCACGGATGGGTGCTGTCGCTAGCCGGAACCGTGACGTTTCGCAACGCGAAGGCCCTTCGTGACGCACTGGCAGTCATTCCCAATTGCCAGTTATTGGTGGAGACCGACGCGCCCTTCCTGACGCCGCACCCGTTCCGCGGGCGGCCGAACGAGCCGTACTGCGCTGCTTACACGTTGCGCGCGCTTGCGCAGTTCAAAGGGGTTTCCGTCGAAACTCTCGGTGCCGAGGTCGCCGCCAACGCGGAGCGGGTGTTCGACCTCCCTCGAACTACTGATGGTGAACCCGGCGGTCGCGGGGCGTGAGCAATGGGCCGATCAGGGGGTCAGAATTACTCCATTCGTGGAGTGACCAGGGTCACGACATCGGCCGATATGTTTGCGCAACCTGCCCACCCCCGTTACTGTCCCGTGACCGTACCCCGGACGAGGAAGTTCAGGGACAAACCCGCGGCTAGGCCGGCTCAGGTCGGGGACCGGTGGCCGACCGCGGGACGTCGTAACAAGCGAAAGCGCGTGGCCGCGCGGTAGTTGGGCAAGGCTGCGGCCTTCAGGAGGTATCGACCCTGTGATTGGATCCGGTAACAGACCTGGCAGTTCGGCGTTCGCCGACACTGACTGGTTCACCCCGGTCGAAGCCGGACCCGCGACGGCTGTTCTCAACGAGGACTTCCGTGCGTGGCGTTCCGAGTTCCCCGACTTCCACGAGCACGACGCCGACGAGAGCCAGTACTCGGGCTCCCTGTCGATCACCGACCACGACGTGCGGGTGGCCCTCGGCCCTCAGGCCGACGACCTCATGGCCGCCGCGAACGTCGACGTCGACGAGCTGATCCGGCTGATCAACGCCGAGACCACCGTCCTGCCGGTCATCCCGGACGCGCTGTCCGCCGACGGCACCGCGTACGAACTGCCGCTGGCCGAGCGGGACGACGCCCCGCCCGAGGTCATCACCGGCATCAAGCGGTGGAAGAAGTCCGTCCTCAAGGCGACGATCGCGTCGATCCTGGTCTCGCTGATCGGCGGCGGCGCCGCGGCGATCGCGATGAACAAGTCCATCACGGTCGACGTCGACGGCCAGGCGCACCAGGTCAACACGTACGCCGACACGGTCGGCGAGGTGCTCCAGGACGAGGGCATCAACGTCGGCAGCCACGACGCGCTCTCCCCGTCGCCCAACGCCGCGATCAACGACGACGGCAAGATCGTCCTCCAGCGCGGCCGCCAGCTCCACCTGAAGATCGACGGCGAGAGCCGGGACTTCTGGGTGCGCGCGACCACCGTCGGCGAGGCGCTCCGGCAGCTGAACCTGTCGACGGACGGTGCGAAGCTCTCGCAGTCCGCCGACAAGGAGATCCCGCTCAACGGGATGTCGATCGAGGTCAAGACCCTCAAGAACATCACGCTGTTCGACGGCGGGAACGCTCCGCAGGCGATCAAGACCAACGCGGTCACCGCCGGCGACCTGCTCAAAGACCTCAAGATGTCGCTCGGCCCCGACGACGCCATCGCCCCGGGCGCGGACGTCAAGCTGACCAACGGCGCCGAGGTGCGGATCACTCGCAACGGCGTCACGGTGGTCAACCAGACCGAGGCCATCGACCCGCCGGTCCAGAAGGTCGAGGACCCGAACGCCGACAAGGGCACCGAGGTCGTGGTGGACCCGGGCGTCGCGGGCGAGCGCATCGCGACCTACCGGATCACGATCAAGAACGGCAAGGAGGTCTCCCGCGAGGAGATCGGCTCCAAGACCACCAAGGAAGCCAAGCCGAAGGTCATCCGGGTCGGCACCAAGAAGCCCCCGCAGCCGGTGATCTCGGACGGCAGTGTCTGGGACAGCCTCGCGAAGTGCGAGTCCGGCGGCAACTGGGCGATCAACACGGGCAACGGCTACTACGGCGGCCTGCAGTTCAACGTCAGCACGTGGAACGCCAACGGCGGCGGCCAGTACGCCTCCCGTCCCGACCTGGCCACCCGCGAGCAGCAGATCGCCATCGCGACCAAGGTCCGCGACGGCCGCGGCGGCTACGGCGCCTGGCCTGCGTGCGCGCGCAAGCTCGGCCTTCCGACGTAAGAATCTCGTTCCCTGTGCTGTGGGCCGGCGCTCCCTGGAGGAGCCCGGCCCACAGTCATGTCGGCACCTGTCCGGACCTGACGGTTGTCCGCCACCAACACTGCCCGACCCGGATGTCTGGAGCTGACGACCGTCCGCACCTGGCGGCTGCCCGAAACTGTCGGTGCCTCGTGGGACGATGGAACCGGGGGCCGGAGGCCACTGGCCGAGGCTGGCTAGGCTCGCCGGGTGACCGAGGCCGAGACGAGCGCACTACTCGGGCCAGCCGAGATCCGACGGCTCGCCGAGGAACTTGAGGTGCGGCCCACGAAGAAGCTGGGCCAGAACTTCGTCCACGACCCCAACACGGTGCGCCGCATCGTGGCCACCGCCGCCCTGAGCCCGGATGACGTCGTCCTCGAGGTCGGCCCCGGCCTGGGCTCACTCACCCTGGCCCTCCTCCCGGCCGCTCGACACGTCGTCGCCATCGAGATCGACCCAACCCTGGCGAAACGCCTCCCCGAGACCGTCGCCGACCGCGCTCCCACCCTGGCCCACCGCTTGACGGTCCTGACCGCCGACGCCCTCCGCGTCACCGCGGACCAACTAGCCGTCCCCGCGGTCACCCCGGATACCAGCATCTCACCGACTGGCCAGGTCATCTCACCCACTGCCCAGGTCGCCTCGCCCACTGCCCAGGTCGCCTCGCCCTCCGGTCACGCCACCTCGTCCTTCGGCGAGGCCACCGCGTCCACCGGCCAGGCCACCGCGTCCACCGGCCAGGTCGCCTCGCCCACTGGCCAGGTCATCTCGCCCTCCGGTCACGCCACCTCGTCCTTCGGCGAGGCCACCGCGTCCACCGGCCACGCCACCTCGTCCGCTGGCCAGGTCGCCTCGTCCTCCGATCACGCCACCTCGCCCTCCGGCCAGGCCACCTCCTCCACCGGCCAGGCCACCGCGTCCTCCGATCACGCCACCGCGTCCTCCGCCTCGGCCTCTTCCGCTCCTGCCCGCAGATCCCTCGCGGTCCAGCCCACCTACCCCACCGCGCTCGTCGCCAACCTCCCCTACAACGTCTCCGTCCCGGTCGTCCTGCACCTGCTCGCCGAGCTGCCCACCATGACGAAGGCCCTCGTCATGGTCCAGGCGGAGGTCGCCGACCGCATGGCCGCCGCCCCCGGCGGCAAGACCTACGGCATCCCCAGCGTCAAGATCGCCTGGTACGCCGAGGCTCGTCGCGTCGCGACCGTGCCGCGCAGCGTCTTCTGGCCCGTCCCGAACGTCGACTCCGCACTCGTCCTCCTCACCCGCCGCCCCACGCCCGACGCCGACCGCGACGCCGTGTTCCAGCTGGTGGACGCGGCCTTCGCCCAGCGGCGCAAGACCCTGCGTGCTGCCCTCGCGACCTGGGCGGGCGGCGCCGACCGAGCCGCCGAGATCCTCACCCGGGCAGGGGTGGATCCGACCGCTCGCGGCGAGACACTCACCGTTGGTGACTTCGCCGCCGTCACCCGAATGGCGGGTAAGGCCCGGTCGTAAGGGATGTGATCTGCCAAATATCAGGACTTAATCTGCTGCTTGGCGGGTTGCAAAATGACGGGTCTGTCAGGTGTACTACTTGAGGTATCCATCCCGAGCGGCTGAGAGACCTGGCTCAAAGACGCCGCAGCAACCACCCTCCGAGGGGCAGGTGCTACCGCCAGGAGCGATGGAGGAGTGAGAACGGTGCAGATCCTCACCACCAGGCGGGTAATCGACCAGTGCCGTCGCACGGTCACAGGCTGTCGTCGCTGAACAGAGCTTGCGGAATGAGCGCCCTTGTCGCGCTCGTCACCCCGATCCGAGCCAGCTGACGATTCCCGGCCCCTGAGATGCGGGCCACTCACCACACGCGCGAGCCCCTGACGTCGCGCGAGCCTGGACTGGAGCACATCGTGATCACCGTCGAGAACCTGACCAAGTCGTTCCGAAGTACAACTGGCGCCGTCGTCGCGCTGGAAGACGTCAACCTGGACGTGCCGGCGGGGGTCATCGCCGGCGTCGTGGGCCCGAAGGGGTCCGGCAAGTCGACCCTCACCCGCGTGCTGGCCCTTCGCGAGCGCCCCGACAGCGGCGTCTTCCGCCTGGACGGCCTCAACACCGGCACGCTCGACCAGCGCAGCCTGCGTGCCGCGCGCTCCCGCATCGGCGTCGTCCCGGCCGGTGACTCGCTCCTCCCGCAACGCACCGCCGCCGGCAACATCGCGCTCCCGCTCGAGCAGGCCGGCATGGACGGTCCGCGGCGACGCGCGAAGGTCGGCAAGCTGCTCGACCTGATCGGCCTCACCGACAAGGCCGCCACCTACCCCGACCAGCTGACCGCCGGGCAGCGCCAGCGCATCGCCATCGCGCGGGCACTCGTCGGCGAGCCGGCGGTCGTGCTGGCCGACGACCCGACCGGCGAGCTGGACGACACCGGCGCGGCCGGTGTGCTGGCCGTCCTCGACCGCGCCCGCGCCGAGCTGGGTGCGACCGTGCTGGTCGTCACCCCGGACACGAACGTGGTGCGCAAGATCGCCGACGACGTCGCGGTGCTCGAGCACGGGCGCATCGTCGAGCAGGGCAGGCTGTTCGACCTGGTGCGTGACCCGGACAGCCGCGTCGCCCGGTCCGTGCTGCCCGCCATCGACACGAAGGCGCAGGGCGTCGCGGACGTCGTGCTGGTCGGCTTCGCGTCGATCGGCGCGCTGCTGCCGGAGGCCGCGAGCCGGTTCGGCACCGAGATCACCGTGGCGGGCGGCGGCGTGACCAAGATCGGTGAGACGCCGGTCGCCCGGTTCCGCCTGGCCATGAACGGCACGGACCGGGTGGACGCGGCGCTGGGGTGGCTGGCCGAGCGGGGTGCGTTCGTGCGGCGTGCGCTGACCGGACCGCAGGGTGTGGCGGCCGCGTGACGGCCGGGGTCGGCGTCGACGGCCGCTCCGCAAGGCTTCGCTCGGAGCCCTGCCCGTAGGCTGGTGGAGTGCTCGCAGTAGTGCCCCGCCCGGTGACCGTCCGGGTTCCGTCCAAGGTGAACCTGCACCTCGCGGTTGGTGACCTGCGCAAGGACGGGTTCCACGAGCTGACCACCGTGTTCCAGTCCCTGTCGCTCACCGACGAGGTCACGGTGGCGGTCGCGGACGAGCCGGGGGTCGAGGTCCAGGGCGAGGGCGAGGGCGCGGTACCCACGAACGGCGCGAACCTGGCGTGGCGCGCGGTGGAGGAACTGGCGCGCCACGTCGGTCGTGACGTCGGTGAGCTGAAGGTGCGGGTGCTGATCCGCAAGGGCATCCCGGTGTCGGGCGGCATGGCCGGCGGCAGCGCCGACGCCGCGGCGACGCTGGTGGGTCTCGCGAACCTGTGGAAGCTGGACGTCGGCCGCGACGAGCTGGCCGGGATAGCGGCCAACCTGGGCAGCGACGTGCCGTTCATGCTGCATGGCGGCACCGCCCTGGGCACCGGCCGGGGCGAGTCGATCGTGCCGTTCCTGTCCCGGCACACGTTCCACTGGGTCCTGGCCTTCGCACGCGGCGGCCTGGCGACCCCGAAGGTGTACGGCGAACTGGACCGCCTGCGTGCCGAGGGCGAGCCGCCCCGCGTGGGTCCCGTTGAGCCGGTCCTGGAGGCCCTGGCAGCCGGCGATGCACGTGAGCTCGCCCCGCTGCTGGGCAACGACCTGCAGGCGGCGGCGGTCTCACTACGTCCTGGCCTGCGACGAACCCTGCGCGCGGGCGTAGCGGCAGGCGCCTTGGCCGGCACGGTGTCCGGCTCGGGCCCGACGTGTGCCTTCCTGTGCGCCGGCGCCGACGACGCCCTGCGCGTGGCGGCCGAACTGTCCGGCGCGGGCGTCTGCCGAACAGTCCGCGTGGTACACGGCCCGGTCCCAGGCGCCCGGGTAGTAGGCGACGACGAGCCGAGGTCGGCCCCACCGCAAGTCCACGCCTGAACAGGCCGCCCCACACCCGGACGTCGACCTCGGCGGCCACCCGCGCGCCCTGACAACTCCCTCTTCAGAACACGAGCTATCCCCAAAAGCCCAGCACGCCTACACCCGGGCGGCCCCCTGCACCCGCGTCAAGGGTGCGCGGACACTCCACACGCGAATCGCCGAAATCGCGCCACAGTGGTTGAGACAGCCCCCACCCATCCCGGGGGCCGGCCCCGGTCCCATTCTACCGCCCAGCACCGACAAAAACGGCTCTCAAGATCAACAACGGGCGAGTTGTCCACAGGTCATACAGTTGTCCACAGATCGCCTTCGCGCGCCGGCCGACTCCACCGCCACCGAATAACGTGGTTCCCGGAGGCCACTCACGGCCTCGGTTTCGCGTTCCTCAACCGGATTCCGCTGAACCCCAGAGTCGTGCTCACCACGGCATCCCAGAAAGGCCACAAGTTGTTCAGGACGCGCAGCTGTATCCCGCATTCCTCGTGCAGCCGCAGCAGATCGCCGACTTCCTCCGGCGGTCCAAGCGGATCCACGGCTTTCGTTGACACATGGGCAGTCGGAACGGGGGTGCCAATCGGATAGAAATCGGTCGCCGGCAGGCGATACGCATACAACTTAATCGTGCGCATGGCTTCCAGCCAGCTGTACTCGATCGCGTGCACGCGATCACCGCCACCAGGGCCCAGCACTCGCTCGCGGTCGGCGCGGGTCGACGTCTCGGTCACCCATGCCATGGCGCGTGGGCAGTCGCGTGGGAACCAGTAGTCGGGGCAGCGGGCCGGGTCCACCGCCCAGACGTACGGCTCCGTCCACTGAGCCGTCGCCGCCACGTGGGGCTCGAACCGCTCGATGTTCGGGTCCTCGGAGAAGTGCAGCACCTCACCTGGTTGCGGGCGCATGCGGCCACCCTATCGAGGCTCGGTAACGTCAGTGTCGTGGTCAACCTGGTCAACCTCGAGTCTGTCGCCAAGAGCTATGGGGTCAAGCCGCTGCTCGACGGTGTCTCGCTCGGCGTCGGCGGCGGTGACCGGATCGGCGTCGTCGGGCTGAACGGCGGCGGTAAGACCACGCTGCTCGAGGTCATGGCCGGGATCGAGCCGGCGGACAGCGGGCGAGTGAGCCGGGTTCGCGACCTGCGGCAGGCCGTCGTCACCCAGCGGACCGAACTGCCGGAGGGCGCGACGGTGCGCAACGCGGTGCTGGACCCGCTCGGCTTCACGGCGGAGCACGAGTGGGCGGCGGACCCCCGTGCGCGGTCGATCCTCGACGGGTTGGGCATCACGGCCCTCGGGATGGACGCGCCGGTGGGAGACATGTCCGGCGGTGAGCGGCGTCGCGTCGCGCTGGCGGCCGCGCTCGTGCAGGAGCTCGACCTGCTGATCCTGGACGAGCCGACCAACCACCTGGACGTGGAGGGCGTGCAGTGGCTGGCCGACCACCTGCTGGCCCGCGGCACCGCGCTGGTCGTGGTCACCCACGACCGCTGGTTCCTGGACACCGTCTGCACCCGCACGTGGGAGGTCGTCGGCGGCAGGGTCGAGCAGTACGAGGGCGGCTATGCCGACTGGGTGTTCGCGCGGGCCGAGCGTGCCCGGCTCGCGGCGACCGTCGAGGAGAAGCGGCGCAACCTCGCGCGCAAGGAGCTGGCGTGGCTGCGGCGCGGTCCGCAGGCGCGGACGTCCAAGCCCCGCTTCCGCGTCGAGGCGGCCGAGGCGCTGATCTCCGACGTGCCGCCGCCGCGCGACTCCGTCGAGCTGCTGGCGTTCGCCAAGCGGCGGCTCGGGCGGACCGTGCTGGAGCTCGAGGACGTCACGCTGCGGGTCGGGGACAGGAACCTGGTCGAGCGGCAGACGTGGCGCATCGGGCCGGGCGACCGCGTCGGGCTCGTCGGGGTCAACGGCTCGGGCAAGACCACGCTGCTCCGGCTGCTGGCCGGCGAGACCGAGCCGGTGACCGGCCGGCGGGTGCAGGGCCAGACCGTGCGGATGGCGTACCTGACCCAGGAGCTGCACGACCTGCCCGAGTCGCTGCGCGTGCTCGAGGCGCTCGAGGAGATCGCGCGGCGGGTGACACTCGGCAAGCAGGAGATGTCCGCGTCGCAGCTGGCGGAGCGGTTCGGGTTCCCGGCCGCGCGCCAGTGGACGCCGGTCGGCGACCTGTCCGGTGGCGAGCGGCGGCGGCTGCAGCTCGCGCGCCTGCTCATGGCCGAGCCGAACGTCCTGCTGCTCGACGAGCCGACGAACGACCTCGACATCGACACGTTGCAGCAGCTGGAGGACCTGCTCGACTCGTGGCCGGGCACGCTGGTCGTCGTCTCGCACGACCGGTACCTGGTGGAGCGCGTGTGCGACACGGTGGTCGCGCTGCTCGGTGACGGGCGGATCACCGACCTGCCCGGCGGCATCGAGGAGTACCTGGCGCGCCGTGACGTCGCTCGCGTCCCGGCGCCGGCGCCGACCAGACCGGCGGCGGAGCCGACGAGGTCGACCGCGACGGAACGCCGTGCCGCGCAGAAGGAGTTGGCGCGGCTGGAGCGGCAGCTCGACAAGCTGACCAGGCGGGAGACGGAGCTGCACGAGGCGCTGGCCGAGGCCGCCACCGACGCCGGTCGGCTGCTGGAGCTGGACGCCGAGCTGCGTGCGTTGCTTGCCGACAAGTCAACTGTCGAACAACGTTGGCTGGACGTGGCGGACGTCGCGGAGTAGCGCCGATTAGGCTTGGTGCATGAGTCGTTTCGTCGACAGGGTGGTCGCCACGGCGAAGGCCAGTGACCGCGGTGTCACCACGGGGGAGCCCGGCAACCCGGTGCGCACCACCTGGGCACAGGTACACGAGCAGGCCAAGGCGGTCGCGGGCGGGCTGGTCGGCGACGGGTTGGCACCCGGCGACGCGGTGGCCGTGCTGGCCGCGGCACCTGTCGCGATCGGACCGGCCGTGCAGGCGGTGTGGCTCGCGGGCGGCAGTGTGACGATGCTGCACCAGCCGACGCCGCGCTCCGACCTGGCGCTGTGGGCCGAGGACACCGTGCGGGTGCTGAACATGATCGGCTCCAAGCTGGTGCTGCTCGGCGAGCCGTTCGACCAGCTCGGGCCGGTGCTCGACGAGCACGGCATCGGCTACCGCCTGGTGAACGACCTCGGCTCCGGGAAGCCGCTGGAGACGTTCGTCGAGGTCGACGAGGACGCGCCCGCTCTGCTGCAGCTCACCAGCGGATCCACCGCCGACCCGAAGGCCGTGCGCATCACCCACGGCAACCTGCTGGCGAACATCACGGCCATGGGACGCCGGGCCGAGCTGGACCCGGGGAACGACATCATGGTGTCGTGGCTGCCGATGTTCCACGACATGGGCATGGTCGGCTTCTACACGACGCCGATGACGTTCGGCATCGAGCTGGTCAAGGTGACGCCGGTCGACTTCCTGACCGCGCCGCTGCTGTGGGCGAAGCTGATCTCCGACCACGGCGGCACCATCACCGCCGCGCCGAACTTCGCGTACGCGCTGCTCGGCCGCCGCCTGTCCGGCGTGGACAACGACGACGAGTACGACCTGTCCACGCTGCGGATCGCCCTGAACGGCGCGGAACCAGTCGATGAGAAGGCCGTGGCGGCGTTCGTGAAGGCGGGTGCCCGCTTCGGTATGCCCGCGGAATGCGTCTTCCCGGCCTACGGCATGGCGGAGGGCACACTCGCGATCTCCTTCGCCCGCCCGATGATCGGCCTGCGCCTGGACAACGTCGACGCCGTGGCGCTGGAGGCCGAGAACCGAGCCACACCGGTGGCCGCCGACACGCCGGAGGCCGACCGCCGCACGTTCGCCATCCTGGGTCCACCCCTGGACGGCTTCGAGGCAAGGATCGTGTCGACAACGGACGGCTCGGTGCGCGGCCCCCGCGAGGTGGGTGAGATCCAGGTGAGGGGCGAGTCGGTAACCCCGGGTTATTTCACCGTGGACGGCCCACTGGCGACACAGGACGACGAGGGCTGGCTCGCCACCGGCGACCTCGGCTACACAGTGGACGGCGAGATCGTCATCTGCGGCCGCGCGAAAGACGTGATCATCCTGGCCGGCCGCAACATCTACCCGACGGACATAGAACGCGCGGCGACCTCCGTGGAGGGCGTCCGCGCCGGCAACGCCGTAGCGGTCCGCCTGGACGCGGGCACCCGCCGCGAACGCTTCGCGGTAGTAGCCGAATCCAGATTCGCCGACGACGCGGAAAAAGTGAAGACGCTCCGCAAGGACATAGGCGCAAGAGTCTTCGAAGCGGTGAACGCCCGCCCGTCCGCGGTACTGGTCCTCCCACCAGGAACCCTGCCCAAGACCCCGTCGGGCAAACTCCGCCGCGCAGCGGCCGGCGAACAACTGGCCGAGTCCATCAAAGCCGCAGCGTCATAACACACCCGGGCCAGCCGGCGGCGCGCCAAGCCCCAACAAGCGCGCCGCCGCGACTCCTCAACAAGCCAACCGCAGCGACTCCTCAACGGACCTATCGCCGCGATTTCTGAACGCGCGCCGCCCGGCTCTTCAACATGCGTACCGCTGGGACTGCTCAGCGTGCGGGCCGCCGCGATTCTTCAACGGCGTATCGCCGTGACCTTCTTCAACGCGCGCCGTCCCGGGGCTCTTCACCGCGCCGGCTACCGCGACTGCTCAACGGGCGCGTCGCATTAGTTCCTCGATCCACGCCTGCCGAACGGCGTCGACAGCTTCAACGTGATACCCCTGCCCAGCGGAGGTGCGGGAAAGCTCGACCTTGGCCACCTCATCGACACCGGCAGCAGCGTCGAGCTCCCCGAGCGCGGCGAGGACAACCTTCATGAGCCGCTCCACGTCCGCGGCTCGATAGCCCCGCTCGCCAGGTGCGGCAGGAGGAAGCGGCAGGACGAGGTGGTCCGGGTTCCGCCACCCCTCCGGCTCGGTCGATCCCTGAGGCCCACGCGACGCTGCCGTGGGCCTGTCCATCGCGCGGTCCGGTGGGGGAGGCGCTACCGCATCGGCGTCCGGCGTCGCCGCGGGAGGCGAAGCGGGTTCGGTTGAGGGGGCTGACGCTGCGGCCTGTGCGGTGATGGTCGGGTCTGGCGTTGATGGGTGAGCGTCGTCAGGTTCGTCGAAGAAGGTTGGCACCGCGTGTGATGTGGTGGTGCCGGGTGAGATGGTCGTCGGCACTTCCAAGGGGCCTGAGTGCGTGGGTTCGGCCTCGGGTGCTGTTGGGACGGTCGTGTCCCCACCGGAAGCCGGTGCCTTCGGGCGCGTCACGTCGACGGTCGGCTTCGCCGGGGCAGGTGGGGTTGGTGTGGCCGCTGCTCTGGTCGGCGGTTTCACTGGTGTGGGCTGGGGCGCCTCGGCGGTAGGGCCTGCGGGTGCGGTTGGGGCCGCAGCCGCTTTGGGGCTCGACGGGATGGGCGCAGGCGCCGACGCAGGCGCAGGCGCTGGCGCAGGCGCTGGCGCAGGCGCAGGCGCAGGCGCTGCCGTTGCCGTTGCCGTTGGAGGCGGGGTGGCCGGATTCGCCGAGGGCGGGCGCGGGGAGGCTGTCGCGGGCGTTGTCGGCTGTGGAGGTTCGGCTGTGGGTTCCGACGCCGGTGCCGTTGGCGGTGCGGCGGTGGGAGCGCCGGGCGGCGTCGCGGACTTTCCGTTCGTGGTGGCCGGCGTGGCGGCGGGCGGACGCGCGACGACAGGGACAGGGACGACAGGGACAGGGACGACAGGGACAGGGACGACAGGGACAGGGACGACAGGGACAGGGACGACAGGGACAGGGACGACAGGGACGACAGGATTGTCGGTGGGTGTCGGTACGCTGGATTTCGGGGGGCCGGAGGCCGCCTCCCGCTTCAGGGGCCGCGTGCCGTGGGCGGGCAGCGAGGGCGCTTGTACGAAGAAGATCGGGGCCGTCTGTTCCACCGCGGCCGGTGGGGGTGACTGCGGGACCACGGGCGCCAACGGGAACTTGCCTCTTCGGCGTTCCAGTTCCTCCACCACCAGGTCCAGGAACTCGTCCACCTGGTCCTCGTGGTAGCCGCGGCGGATGAAGGGGGCCGAGTCGAACTCGACGTTGCGGACGTCCTCCGCCGTCAGGTTGTCCTTGCCTTCCAGCGTTGCCTGCACGCGGTCGAGGAAGTCGTCGACCTGGTCCTCGTTGTAGCCGCGCCTGCCCAGGGGTGCGCGGTCGAACGTCACGCAGTCGACCACCACCGGGGTTAAGGGAATGACGTCCACAAGCCCACTCCTACCGTGCGTGGAAGAGGTTCTGCGCCGCCTCCAGGCCCTTGCCCACCAGCGCCTCCACCGCGTCGGCGCAGTGGTCGACGTTGACGGCCAGGTCCTTGCGTTCCGTCGCCGAGAAGTCCCGGAGCACGAAGTCTGCCGGGTCCATCCGGCCCGGCGGCCGCCCGATGCCGAACCGTACTCGGAGGTAGTCGCGTGTGCCGAGGGATTTGGAAATCGAGCGTAGACCGTTGTGACCGTTCTCACCGCCGCCGAGCTTCAGGCGCACCGCCGGGTACGGGAGGTCCAGCTCGTCGTGGATGACCACCAGGTCGGCGGGGGTCACCTTGTAGAAGCGGGCGGTCGCGACCACCGGGCCGCCGGACAGGTTCATGAACGAGCGGGGCTTCGCGAGCACGGCCCGGCGACCGGCCAGGCGGCATTCCAGCACCTCGGCGCCGCCCTTGTGAGCCTTGAACTTGCCGCCGACCCTCGCCGCCAGCTCGTCGGCGACCAGGAAGCCCACGTTGTGCCGGTTGCCGGCATAGCGCGGCCCCGGGTTGCCGAGGCCGACAACCAGCACGGGCTCGTCAGCGGAAGTCATGCCCTAAAAGCTAACCGGGCGGCTCCCAGCGAAGGGAACCGCCCGGTCGACGATGCTCAGTCCTCGGAGGACTCGGCGGCGGACTCGCCGCCCTCGCCCTCGTCACTGGCGCCCGTCGCGGACTGCGCCACGTTGACCGCCAGGACCAGCGCCTCGCCGTCGGTCACCAGCTCCGCGCCGGCCGGCAGCGGGACGTCGGCGGCGGTGATCTGCGTGCCGGCCTCGGCGCCCTCGATGGACACCTCGAACTGCTCGGGGATGTGCAGCGCCTCGACCGACACCTCGATGGTGGTCAGGTCCTGTGTGACGAGCGTGCCGGGCACGGCGTCACCGGTGATGACGATGGGCACCTCGACCGCGACCTTCTCGCCGCGCTGGACCAGCAGCAGGTCGACGTGCTCGATGTAGTTCTTGATCGGGTGCGTGGTGACGGTCTTGGTGAGCGCCAGCTCTGTCGAGCTTTCGATCTCCAGCGTCAGCACGGCGTTCTGGCCGTGCTCACGGACCACGCGAGCGAACTCGAGCGCCGGCAGAGCCAGGTGCTTCGGGTCGGAACCGTGGCCGTAGAGCACCGCGGGGATCTTGCCGGCGCGACGGGTGCGGCGCGCAGCGCCCTTGCCGAACTCGGTGCGGGCTTCGGCGGCGAGACGTACCTCGGACACGGTGGTGCACTCCTTGCTACACGAAAAACCTTGGGGGCGGCGGGTGGCCTGCGGCGACAGGAGAGCGCGCGCGGCTGCAACACCGCCGCGTCGATCACGCCAGGCGTGACGCCTGCCCTCGCCGAGGCAACCTCGATAGTCTACGTTGCCCGTTTCCGCAAGAGCATCGGGGTCCGGGCACGACCTACCCGGCGAAGTGATTCACGTTTTCCGTGCACCCGGCCACCACCAACCAGAGCGCGACGGAGGACCGTGAACGCCGTCGCCGACCTGCGTACCTCAGGCGTTGCCGTCGAAGAGGCTCGTCACCGAACCGTCCTCGAAGACCTCCTGGATGGCACGCGCGAGCAGCGGCGCGATGGACAGCACGGTCAGCGTCGGGAAGCGCTTGTCGTCCGGGATCGGGAGGGTGTTCATGAGCACGACCTCCCGCGCGCCGCACTTCGACAGCCGCTCCGGCGCCGGCCCGGACAGCACGCCGTGGGACGCGGCCACGACCACGTCAGCGGCGCCCTCCTCGATCAGCTGCTCGACGGCCTTCGCGATCGTGCCACCGGTGTCGATCATGTCGTCGATCACCACGCACAGCCGGCCGCGCACCTCGCCGACGACCCGGTTGGCGACGACCTCGTTGGGTCGCAACGGGTCACGGGTCTTGTGGATGAACGCGATCGGCACGCCGCCGAGGTCGTCCGCCCACTTCTCCGCCAGCTTCGTGCGCCCCGCGTCCGGCGACACGACCGTCACGTTCTTCGCGCCGTAGCTCTCCCGCACGTACGACGACAGCAGCGTCTGCGCGAACAGGTGGTCCACCGGGCCGTCGAAGAAGCCCTGGATCTGTGCGGTGTGCAGGTCCACGGTCATGATCCGGTCCGCGCCCGCGGTCTTGAACAGGTCCGCGATCAGGCGCGCGGAGATCGGCTCGCGGCCCTTGTGCTTCTTGTCCTGCCGCGCGTACGGGTAGAACGGCATGATCGCGGTGATCCGCTTGGCCGACGCCCGCTTCAGCGCGTCCACCATGATCAGCTGCTCCATGACCCACTGGTTGATGGGCTCGCAGTGGCTCTCGATGACGAACGCGTCGCAGCCGCGCACCGACTCCTCGAACCGGACGAACGTCTCGCCGTTGGCGAAGTCGTACGCCGACTGCGGGGTGATCGACACGTTGAGGTGCTTCGCGACCTCCTCGGCGAGCTCCGGATGCGCCCGACCGGAGAAGAACATGAGGTGCTTCTTGGGCGTCCCTGACTTGGCGTTCATGGTTGTACCTCCGACGAGTCGGCCGAGCCGAGCGCACGCTGGGCGGCCTCCGCCGCCGGCGTGCCGGACCGCTTGCGCAGCACCCAGCCCTCGATGTTGCGCTGGGCACCGGCCGACACCGCGAGCGCGCCGGGTGGCACGTCCTCGCGCAGCACGGCCCCTGCGCCGCTGTAGGCGCCGTCGCCGACCGTGACCGGCGCGACGAACATGTTGTCCGAACCCGTCCGCACGTGCGACCCGACGACCGTGCGCCGCTTGGTGACCCCGTCGTAGTTGACGAACACGCTGGCCGCGCCGATGTTGGAGTACTCGCCGATGGTGGCGTCGCCCACGTAGGACAGGTGCGGGACCTTGGTGCCCTCGCCGATCTCGGAGTTCTTGACCTCGACGAACGTGCCGATCTTGCCGCGCTCGTGCAGCACGGTGCCCGGCCGCAGGTAGGCGAACGGGCCGACGTTCGCGCCGTCGCCGATGGTCGACTCGCTGCCGTGCGTGCGGACGACCTTCGCGCCCGCGCCGATCCGCACGTCGGTGAGCGTGGTGTCCGGCCCGACGACCGCGCCCTCAGCGACCGTGGTGGCGCCGCGGAGCTGCACGTTCGGCTCCAGCACGACGTCACGGGCCAGCTCGACGCTCGCGTCCAGCCACACCGTCGACGGGTCGACCATGGTCACGCCCGCGCGCATCCAGTGCTCGGTGAGGCGCCGGTTCAGCTCGGCGCCCAGGGTCGCCAGCTGGACGCGGTCGTTGACGCCCTCGACCAGCCAGGGGTCGGCGCAGGCCCACGAGCCCACCCGGTGCCCGTCGCCGCGGGCGATGGCGAGCACGTCGGTGAGGTACTGCTCGCCCTGGGCGTTGTCGGTGGACAGCTGGCCCAGCGCGTCGGCGAGGACGGCCGCGTCGAACGCGTACACCCCGGAGTTGATCTCGGTGATCGCCGCCTGCGCCGGCGTGGCGTCCTTCTGCTCGACGATCTCGGCGACCGTGCCGTCGGCGTCGCGGACGATGCGGCCGTAGCCGTGCGGGTCCGCCACGTCCGCCGTGAGAACGGTCACCGCGTTGCGTGCGGTCGCGTGCTCGGCGAGCAGCCCGGAGAGCGTGACGGTGTCGAGCAGCGGCACGTCGCCGTAGGTGACGAGGACGGTGCCCGCGAGGTCGCCGAGGACCTCCAGCGCGCAGCCGACCGCGTGCCCGGTGCCGTGCTGCTCCTCCTGCACGGCGACGGTGATCGTCGCGTCGACGCCCTTCTCGACCTCGGCGAGGTGCTCGCGGACCGCGTCCCGGCCGTGGCCGACGACCACGGCCATGCGGACCGGGCCGAGTCCGGCGGCGGCGCGGACGGCGTGCTCGACGAGCGAGCGGCCGGCCAGCCGGTGCAGGACCTTCGGGGTGCGGGAACGCATCCTGGTCCCCTCACCGGCGGCGAGAATGATCGTGCTGACTTCACCGAGCCCACTACGGCTCTCCGGCACAGCCGTCTCCCTTTGGCGCGATCTTCGTCCGGGGAGGTGCTCCGACCCCGGGGATTCGATCCTACGTTGCCGCGCCGACACTCCCCGACCGGCGCGGTAGTGCCCGGGACGGCGCGTTCGGGATGTTCACCGTCTCGAACGCGCCGGTCAGGGCGTCGGGTCCGGGAGGGCGTGGGCGGGGGTGTGCTCCGCCGGTTCGTCTTCGGTCGGCTCCTCGTCGGAGATGGCCACCACGTCGTTGCCGCCGGCGCGCTTCGCCTGGTACATGGCCGCGTCGGCGCGGGCGAGGGCCCGGGCGGCGGTCTCGCCCTGCCGCAGCGACACGACACCGACCGAGAGCGTGACGCCGTGGGACTGGTTGTCCGGGAGTCCGGCCACCGCGTCGGCGGCACGGCGCAGCGCGGCGGCCGCCGGCTGCAGTGGCGCGCCGGGCAGCAGCACGATGAACTCGTCGCCGCCGTACCGGGCGACCATGTCCGAGCCGCGCAGCGTGTCGCGGACCGTGTTGGCGATCACCCGCAGCACCTCGTCGCCGTCCGCGTGGGACATGCGGTCGTTGACGCGCTTGAAGCCGTCGAGGTCGACCAGCGCGATCGCCAGCGGCTTCTCGCCGATCTGGGCGGCCAGCTCCGCCAGCCGCTCGTCCAGGGCACGCCGGTTCGGCAGGCCGGTGAGCGGGTCCTGGAGGGCCTGGCGCGCGACCGTGCCGTGCCGGCGGGACAGCCGCTCGTGCTCACGCCGGGTGTCGAGGATGGCCTTGCGCGACTGCCGGTCGTCGGACAGCTGCGCCTCCAGCTCGGTGACGTAGAGCTGCAGCGCCGAGGTGGTCCGCTCGCCGCCCTCGTCCGGCCCGGACGCGGACAGCCGCGCGAACTCGCGGATCAGGCACAGGTACAGGCCCTGCTCCGACGGTGTGCTGTGCATGCGCTTCTGCACCGCGGAGATGGTCTCCAGGGCCTCCTCGACCATCCCCGAGTCCTCGAGGCAGCGGGCGACCGCGATCCCGATGAAGATCAGCTCGCGCGGCGGGGCCAGCTCCAGCAGGCCGATGAGCCGTTCGAGGTGGTCGGCGGAGGGGTTGGCGAGCGCGTGCGCCGCGCCGATGACCGGGACCTGCTCGGCGGCCGACCTGTCCGGTTTGCGGCGGAACAGCGACTCGCGGAACGGCAGCTCGATGGCCTCGGCCATGGCTGCCGCCTCCGCGAAGTGCTCGTTGGCCGAGGTGGCCTCGCCGGCGCGTTCGAGCCGCAGCGCCCAGCCGAGCTGCAGGCGGGTGCGGGTGAGCAGGTGCACGGAGATGTCGTGCGAGCCGGCGCCGTTGCGGATGTGCCGGTTGGCCTTCCTCATCACCTGGTCGGCGGTCTCGTACACGCCGAGCTGGCCGAGCACGGTGCCGAGGTCCATGAGCGTGGAGGCCATGAGCACGTGCCACGCGCGGCTGCCGAACTGCAGGTCGGGCGCGATGTTGTCGACGAGCATGGCGAGGCCGACCGCGACCTCGGTCAGCGCGTCGTCCTCGCGGCCGATGAGCAGCAGGCGCAGGCCGCGCAGCGCGTGCGCGTCGGCCTGCAGCACCAGCAGGTCGTGGCGCTTGGCGTGGTCGAGGAACTCCTCGACCATGTCGCTGGCGGCCTCGGCGGTGGTCTGGTCGACGACGCGGATGGCGGTCGCGGCACGCAGCAGCTGGGCGACCATCCTGGCCTCGCCGCGCTGGCGGGCCTGGGCGAGCAGGCGGTCCATCTCGTCGATGTGGCGGCCGAGGTCGATACGTTCACCCGCCTGGGTGATCGCGAGCAGCTCTCTGGAACGGCCGACCAACCACGCGTCAGAGCGTTCGTCCAACGCGACGAGATCGTCCCGTCCGCCATCCACGTGGCCGTCCACCTTCACGCTTTTTTGAGCTGCTGCTCGCCTGGGCACGAGCAGCTCCGCCGCCAGGGATCGAACCTGGACCATCAGAACCAAAATCTGAGGTGCTGCCTTTACACCACGGCGGATCGCGGGCGATGGTTCGTCACCCACGGTTCAACATCGTGGCATGCATGCTTGCGCGGTGGCAGTGGTACCCGCCGATAGGAGGCAAGCGCGTCCAAATGGGTGTGACGCGGATCACTGGAGTGGCGATACTGGCGCCTTGCCTGGTTCATTGGGACCCACAAGTTACGGTTCCGTAGGCGAGGCAAGCCTAAGTAATGCGAGGAAGACGGGGTGGCTAGATGACGACAACCCTCGACGAGACATCAGGCGGCGCGGCGCCACCCAGTAAGGGTCCGAAGCCGATCACCGTGGGTCGCCGCAACAACTATGTCCAGCTGGGGGTGTACATCTTCATCCTGGTGCCGTTCGCGGC
>NZ_JBJMIE010000208.1:0-5817 GCF_045807065.1 Actinophytocola sp.
CCGAGCAGGCGGCAGCCGAGGAGGACACGACAGACCGCACACGAATCGGTGACGAGCTCCTGGCCCTGGTGGCCGAGGCCGTCGACGAGGGGATCGACCCGGAGCAGGCGCTGCGCGACGCCGTACGCCGGCGGGGCTGAGCCCGGCTGAGCCCGGACACCCGGCGCCGGGCCTGCGAGGAAGCGCAGTCCGACGCCACTAGGCTGCTGCGCGCAGCAACTTCCCTGCACTTCCCCGACCCAGGAGCACCCCACCGTGGCATCCATCGAAGCTGTCGGCGCCCGCGAGATCCTCGACTCGCGCGGCAACCCCACCGTCGAGGTCGAGGTGCTCCTCGACGACGGGACCTTCGCCCGTGCGGCCGTCCCGAGCGGCGCGTCCACGGGCGCGTTCGAGGCGGTCGAGCTGCGCGACGGCGGCGACCGCTACGGCGGCAAGGGTGTCCAGAAGGCGGTCGACGCGGTCATCCAGACCCTCGGCCCGACCGTCGAGGGGCTCGACGCCGACGACCAGCGCCTCGTCGACCAGGCGATGCTCGACGTCGACGGCACGCCCAACAAGGCCCAGCTGGGCGCCAACGCCATCCTCGGTGTCTCCCTCGCCGTCGCCCGCGCCGCCGCCGACGACCGCCGGCTCGAGGCCGCCCTCGACGCCGTGCTCGCCGAACCGCTCGCCGGCACCGTGCCGGCAGCCGGTGAGGTGGGCCGTGCCTCGTGAGATCGGCTTGCTCGGCGCCACCACGATCGCCGCACGTGCCGTGGTCGAGCCGGCGCGGCGGCTGTCGGACGTCCGGGTACGCGGCGTCGCGGCGAGCGACCCCGGGCGCGCCGAGGCGTTCCGCGCCACCCACGACCTCCCGCTCGCCTACCCGACCTACCGGGCGCTGCTCGCCGACGACCGGATCGACGTCGTCTACGTCTCCCTGCACAACTCCGCGCACGCGCAGTGGGCCGCCGCCGCGGCCTCGGCCGGCAAGCACGTGGTCGTCGAGAAGCCGCTGTGCCTCGGGCGCCGCGAGCTGCACGGGATACACCACGCCGCCGCGGCGGCGGGCGTGCACGTCGTCGAGGCGGTGATGACCGCGCGGCATCCGTGGCAGGACGCCGTGCGGGACATCGTCGCCGCGGGTGAGCTGGGCACGCTCGTCGAGGTGCGCTCGCACATCGCGTTCGAGGTGCCGGACCGCGCCGGCTACCGCTTCCGCCCGGAGCTCGGTGGCGGCGCGCTGCACGACACGGCCAGCTACTGGCTGGACGCGCTACAGGGCACGGTGGGGCTGGACAAGGCCGCCGGCACCGGCCGGGCCGCCTTCGACGGTCCCCACGGCGTCGACCTGTCGTTCACCGCGTCGCTCGAGTGGCCGAACGGGCTGCGTGCCGACCTGCACGCGGCACTGACCGGGCCGTACCGCGCCGACCACGAGTTCCGCTGCACGGCGGGCCGGGTCCGGCTGCGGAACTTCCTGCGCCCGGCCGCCGGACCGTTCCCGCTCAACCTGGTGATCACACCGGAGCATGGCGCCCGCCGGGTGCTGTCGTTCCCGGCACAGGCGTACTACGAGCGGCAGCTCGACCGGGTCATGGCGTGGCTCGACTCACCCGAGGACCCGGATCCTGGTGTCACGCAACGGATCGCACTCATGGAGACCGCATACCAGGACGCGCTCGGCGTGCACCTCGGCTGGTGACGCCGTCATGTGGAAGGGGAAACGCCGGTGTCGACCGCCATCCTGACCTCGGGCGTGGCCCTCGGGGTGCACGTGCCGGGGCTGCTGCTCGCCTGCCGCCTCGCCGAGGCCGGCGCGCCGGCCCGGGTGGACGTGTTCGAACGCCACCTCCCGGCGGACAGGCGGGACCGGATCACCGCCTCGATGACCGGTTTCCACCGCGACTTCCGCGTCGCGAAGGCGGGCCTGCGGATGGCCGGGCGCAACGCGGTGGGGCTGGGAGAGGAAGCGACCGACCGGCTCGTCGCGGAGTGGGCGGCCGACGACGTCGACCTGCTCGTCGTCCTGTCCGGCTTCTGGCAGCCGGCTGCCTACCGGTACGCGGCGGCGCGTCCCGGGACCCGGGTGCACGCCTGCCACGTCGACTCGGTGGCGTCGCCGTCGTTCGCCGCCGGGGTGTCGACGGTGCCCGACGCCGACCGCGACCGGGTCGAGCACCACGACGTCTGGCTGCTGGAGGAGGCGGCCGGCTCGGTCGCGCGCACCATCCCGGTCGGCCGCGACGAACCCGTGCCGTGGTCGGCGCGCGGCGGGCGGCTGCTCGCGCACGGCGGCGGGTGGGGCATGGGGACCTACGCGACGGACGCGGAGGAGCTGGCCGCCAAGGGTTTCCCGGTGGACGTCGTCGCCTACGAGCGCGCCGACGTGGCCGCCGCGGACGACGGACGCCGGTACTTCATGCTCGACCCGGACTGGCATCCCTGGCACGACGACGGTTTCCCACCGTTCGGCGAGGTCCGTCCGGACGGGCTCGTGGCGTACCGGCGCGGCACGGCGCACCACGACGCGTTCCACCTGACCCGGCAGGCACTCGCGGTGCTCAGCAAGCCGGGCGGCGGCACGCTGATGGACTCACTGGCCGCGGCGACCCCCGTCGTGCTGCTGGAACCGTTCGGCGACCACGAGGCACGCAACGCGCGGCTGTGGGAACGGCTCGGCTTCGGCATCTCCTTCGCCGACTGGCTGCGCGGCGGGTGCGAGCTGGCGGAGCTGGCCCGGTTGCACCGCAACCTGCTCGCGGCCCGCCCGCGTGTCACGTCCTACCCGGACACGATCGTCGCCGGCCGGACGGACGGGTGACGGCATGCTCCTCCACCGCATCAACGACCCCCGCGACCTGAAGGCGCTGCCCGCCGGGCGGTTGCCGGCGCTGGCCGAGGAGATCCGCGCCTTCCTCATAGAGAAGGTCGCCCGCACGGGCGGGCACCTGGGACCGAACCTGGGCGTGGTCGAGCTGACGCTGGCGCTGCACCGGGTCTTCGAGTCGCCACGCGACAGCATCGTGTTCGACACCGGGCACCAGTGCTACGTGCACAAGATCCTGACCGGGCGGCGGGACCGCTTCGACGACCTCCGCCGGTCCGGCGGCCTCGCCGGGTATCCGGCACGGTCCGAGTCCCCGCACGACCACGTGGAGAACTCGCACGCCTCGACCGTATTGTCCTATGTAGACGGAATGACCAGGGCGCGGGCCCTCACCGGGGAACACGACCGGACCGTCGTCGGGGTGGTCGGGGACGGGGCGCTGACCGGCGGCCTGGCGTGGGAGGCAATGAACAACCTCGGCGTGTCCGGCCGGCCGTGTGTGGTGGTGCTCAATGACAACGGGCGCTCCTACGCGCCGACCGTGGGCGGTCTCGCCGACCACCTCGCCGCCCTGCGTGCCGGGTCCGGCACGCAGAACCTGTTCCGCGCCATGGGGTTCGCCTACCTCGGTCCCGTCGACGGCCACGACGTGCCCGCGTTGGAGGAGGCGCTGTGCCGGGCGCGGGCGCTGCGGCGGCCGGTGGTCGTGCACTGCGTGACCGAGAAGGGCCGCGGTTACCGCCCCGCGGAGACCGACGACGCCGACCGCATGCACGGGATCGGCGTCATCGACCCGGTGACCGGTGTCGCGCCCGGGCCGGCCACGACCACGTGGACCGGCGTGTTCGGCAGGGAGATCGTCCGGCTCGGCGCCGAGCGGCCGGACCTCGTGTGCGTGACGGCCGCGATGTGCCAACCGGTGGGGCTTCACCCGTTCGCGCAACGGTTTCCCGACCGCGTCGTCGATGTCGGCATCGCCGAGCAGCACGCGGTCACCTCGGCCGCGGGGCTGGCGATGGGCGGGCTGCGCCCGGTGGTCTGCGTCTACGCCACCTTCCTCAACCGGGCCGTCGACCAGCTGTTGATGGACGTCGCCCTGCACCGGCTGCCGGTCACGTTCGTGCTGGACCGCGCGGGCATCACCGGCCCCGACGGCCCGAGCCACCACGGCGTGTGGGACCTCGCGCTCCTCGGGGCCGTGCCGGGGGTGCGCGTCGCCGCGCCCCGCGACGCCGAGGAACTGGCCGCACTGCTCCGCGAGGCCGTGGCCGTCGGCGACGCGCCCACGGTCGTGCGCTTCCCCAAGGGCTCCGCGGACACGGCGATCCCGGCGGTGAACAGGATGGACGGGCTCGACATCCTCCACCGCGGGGAACGCCGCCCGCTCGACGTGCTGCTGGTGGCCGCCGGCCCCACCGCCGCCGCGGCACTGGCCGCCGCGGCGGCCGTGGAACGAGCCGGCCACGGCGCGACCGTGATCGACCCGCGGTGGGTGCTGCCGGTCAACCCCACGCTGGTGCACCTCGCCGCACGGCACCGCCTGGTGGTCACCGTCGAGGACGGCCTGCGGACCGGCGGCGTCGGCACCGCGCTGGCGCAGGCGTGCGCGGACGCACGGGTCCCGACCCCTGTGCGGAACCTCGGTGTGCCACGGGCCTTCGTCCCCCACGGCGGCCGCGGCGACCTCCTCACCCGCTGCGGCCTCGACGCGGCCACCATCGCGGACACGGTCCTCGCGGCCCTCGCCGACGACCAGCCGCTCGCCCCCGTCCCGGAAGGAACCCTTCGATGACCGCACTGGGCATCCCGGCCGTCCCTCCTCCTGTGTTGGCGGAGCGGCGTAAGACCAGGCAGTTGATGGTCGGCAGGGTCGGTGTCGGTAGTGGGTTTCCGGTGTCGGTGCAGTCGATGACGACGACGGTGACCGCGGATGTGAATGCGACGTTGCAGCAGATCGCGGAGTTGACTGCGGCGGGGTGTGACATTGTGCGGGTGGCGTGTCCGTCGGCTGATGATGCGGAGGCGTTGGCGGCGATTGCGGCGAAGTCGCAGATCCCGGTGATCGCTGACATCCACTTCCAACCCAAGTACGTGTTCGCCGCGATTGAGGCGGGGTGTGCGGCGGTGCGGGTGAACCCGGGCAACATCAAACGGTTTGATGACAAGGTGCGGGAGATCGCCGCCGCCGCCCGTGATCACGGCACCCCGATCCGGATCGGGGTCAACGCGGGTTCGTTGGATCCGCGGTTGCTCGCGAAGTATGGGAAGGCGACGCCGGAGGCGTTGGCGGAGTCGGCGTTGTGGGAGGCGTCGTTGTTCGCCGAGCACGGCTTCCATGATCTGAAGATTTCGGTGAAGCACAACGACCCGGTGGTCATGATCCGCGCCTACGAGTTGCTGGCTGAGCAGTGTGACTACCCGCTGCATTTGGGGGTGACGGAGGCTGGGCCGGCGTTTCAGGGGACGATCAAGTCGGCGGTGGCGTTTGGGGCGTTGTTGCGGCAGGGGATCGGGGACACGATCCGGGTGTCGTTGTCGGCGCCGCCGGTGGAGGAGGTCAAGGTCGGTATCCAGATTTTGCAGTCGTTGAACCTGCGGCCGCGGAAGTTGGAGATCGTGTCGTGTCCCTCGTGTGGGCGGGCGCAGGTGGATGTGTACCGGTTGGCTGAGGAGGTCACGGCGGGGTTGGCGGGGATGGAGATCCCGTTGCGGGTGGCGGTGATGGGGTGTGTGGTCAACGGCCCCGGCGAAGCCCGCGAAGCCGACCTGGGGGTCGCCTCGGGTAACGGCAAGGGCCAGATCTTCGTCAAAGGCCAGGTCATCAAAACCGTCCCCGAACACCAGATCGTGGAAACCCTCATCGAAGAAGCCATGCGCATCGCCGACGAAGCCGGAGAGGTCACCGAAACCGGCTCGCCGGTCGTGACGGTGAGCTGAACCGGGTTACGTCGGCTTCGCGGCGTCCCGCCTGCCGACCTCGTGGACCAACCGGCTGAACGAGGCCC
>NZ_JBJMIE010000209.1:0-28560 GCF_045807065.1 Actinophytocola sp.
ACGCATGGCGTTGCGTTCGGCGGCCCGGCTGGCCGGGTCCACCCCGTGCGCCGCCGCGCCGACGCTGCGCAAACTCGGCTGGACCGACCTGGCCACCGCGGCGGAGGCGATCACCAGCCCGGCCAAGGTCCGCCTACTGACGGCCAAGTTGGGTGAGCACACGGCGCGCGGCGAGAAGGTGCTGGTGTTCACCGCGTTCCGGCAGACCGTGGACGCCGTGGCCGCGGCCACGCGGGCCGCCGGGATCGACGCGGCCATCTACCACGGCAGTCTCCGGCGCGCGGACAAGGAACTCGCCATCGGTTCCTTCCGGGACTCCAAACCGGTGCTGCTGTCCACCGAGTCCGCCGGCGAGGGCCGCAACCTCCAGTTCTGCCACGTGATGATCAACCTCGACCTGCCGTGGAACCCCATGCAGATCGAGCAGCGCCTCGGCCGGCTGCACCGGATCGGCCAGACCCACGACGTGCTCCTGACCAACCTGGCCTGCCGGGGCACCATCGAGGAACGAATCCTGCACGTTCTCGAAAACAAGATCAACATGTTCGAGCTGGTCGTCGGCGAACTCGACATGATTCTCGGCCGGATCGACGAGGACTTCGACTTCGAGCAGGCCGTCTTCGACGCGTTCACCGCCAGCGAGGACGGCGATGCCTTCGCCCGGCGCATGGACGAGTTGGGCGACGACCTCGCCGCCGCCCGCGCCGGTTACCTTGCCGACCGGGGCACCGTTGACGCCCTGGTAGGGGAGGATGACGCGTGAACCCGGCGTTCGCCTTCTGGCTGGACTATGTGGACTCCCAGGGCGGCCTGTGGGAACGGTCCGGCGACGCCGTTCTCGCGGTGCTGCCCGAACGACTCGCCGCCGCTCACGACCTGCCGGAGTCGGCATTGATCACCGACGACCCGGACATCTCCCGTGAGGACGGCGTGCTGTTCTTCGGCGCCGGTCACCCGGAGATCAGCCGGGCCGCCGAGTCGGTCATCAGCACCGGAGACGTCGGCGCGCTCACCCTGCCCCGTCGCGGTCAGCCGTTGTCCACCGAGGACCTACTGGCCAGGATCCGCGACCTTGTCGCCGTCGACCACGGCCGGATCGACGCCACCGGCGCGCCGATCCGCACCCACCGCCCGACCGTGCGCCTCGCCGCCCTGGTCACGCACACGGTGTCGGCGGAGGACCAGTTCACCGAGGTCGCCGAATGCCTGGTCGACGTCCCCAGCCGGATCGACTGGCCGGAGGAGACCGCCACCACGTTGCGCCAAGCGATGACAGCCGACGTCACACCCGGCAGAGCACTGCCAACCGACATGATCACCCCGGCACTGGCCGCCGCTCACCAGGTGCTCGACGCGACCGCGGCGGCACGTGGCCGAATCCTGGCCGCCGGCACGGACGCCGAACGTGACGCCGAGCTGACCAGAGCCCGCGAGTACTACGCCGCGGCACTGGCCACCATCGACAAGCGCCGCGCCGACGCCGACCCACGACGCACCGCGCTTCTGGACGCCCGAACCGAGGCGACGACCGCCGAACGCGACCGGCGAATGGCCGAGATCACCGAGAAGTACCGGCACCAGCACGAGCTGCGCCCCTACCGCCTCCACCTGCTCGACGTACCCGTGTGGCGGCTGGACACCGACGTCCGCCGCGGCGACCGCCGCTGGCCGATGACCTTCGACTATCTGCCGCTGACCGGCACACTCGCTCCCACCCGCTGCCCCGCCTGCGCCGCACACGCACCGCTGGTGGCCACCAAGACCGGCCTGCGCTGCACCACCTGCGTCCCATCGAAGCCCGACGCACCCGCACCCCCCACCGCGACGAAGTCACCGAAGGACGACCGCCGCACGCACCCCGAGCAACCGAAGCCCCGGCCAACACCGCCGGCACCGAAGAAGCCCGCACCGGCCGCGCCACCACCGGCCAAGAAGCCGGCACCCGCCGGCCCCGTCCTGCCGCGGAAGGCCGAGGAGCGGAAGGTCGCGGACTTCTGGCAGTCGGTGGCCAGCGGTGAGCGCCGCAAACTCGCGCGCCTCATCGCGCCTGACTCACCACTTGCCGCGCTGACCCGTGTGTACGGCCCGGCAGGCCCGGCGTTCGGGATCGGGGTGCCCGCCGGCGAGACCCCGGTGAGCTTCACCTGCCACAACTATGACGAGCCCGTGGCCGGGCAGCGCGGCGGCACCGCCGGCGTCCTGCAGACCGGTCACGGCCAGTACCAGTACCTGCTGCTGTGGTCACGGGACCGGCTGCTCGAGGAGATCCTGCCCTACTCGATGCCCTGGCACCTGGGCGCGGTCGCCAGGTTCCGAAGCGGATCGGTCACCCAGGCACCACCACCGCACGGGAATCTCGACCAGGTCGCCGCACTGCTGCTCACCAACACCACCCAGCGCCACGGCCTGACCTTCACCGCCCGCGCCCTGGCCGCCTGGTGGCGCCTACCCGACCCCGACGACTTGCTCGCCCAGTTCTCACCGCCCGTACTCGCCGCCGCCGTCGACCGGGCCGTCCGCTACTGGTCCCGTGCCGCGCAGGTCACCTACCCGGAGGTCGCCGAGGCGTTCCGCGCCGACCAGACCGCCATCCGCAAGGCGACCCCGATCCTGCAGAAACGCCTGCAGCTCAGCGACACCACCAACTGGTAGCGAGGACCGCGGATCCCATCCGCGTGACGCCGAACCCGCGCGCCCAACTCGCCCGACAGGGAAGCATCGTCACGATCAGCCGCCGACGGCCACCCAGGTGAACACCTAACCGGACAGCACACACTTCACCTCGACGGGCGACACCGCCGAGCTCGCGGAACTGCTCGCGTTCGTCGCCGACTGGCTGCGCCACGACCGGTGCCGGCTGGAACCGTCGTTGCTCAACTTCGTCGGCAGCGCCGGCTACGGCGCCGAAACGCTGCGCACCCGACCTTGCCGGCTTCTGCTTTCTCCTCGGGACGACGGCACATATCTATTCGGGCAGGACCAGCCATGGAAATGCGGCGCCATTCCCGTATCAGTCCGGGGCAGTCATGATCCACACCGGTTCCGTGGCCCAAAACAACATCGTCAGCGGATTAGGCTCTCCGGCACGCGCAGATCCTCGTGATCGTAGAGCGCGCTCACGGCTGCGGTATTGTCGCCGGCCCACACATCGGCGAGGTCGTCGAGCAAGGCGTCATAGCCCGCGCCGGTCTCCTCTGCGTAGGCATCGGTCATGCGCCCCCACTCGTCCCACGGAAGGGTTTCGACCTTTGTTCAACGCGGCGAGATCCTTCACAACGTTGCCTCGGATTTCGGCCGGACCCCAGTCCTGGGTTCCGTGGACGCCGAACTGGGCTGCGTCGACCTCGCCACGTCGGTAGGCACTCCACGCCTCGCCGCCGGTGAGGAATTCTCCTGGGCGCAGGTCTTGCGGGTGGCGCAGCACGGTCTGCCCGAGGATCTCCGAGTCGATGCGGATCCAGCGCGAACTGTTCGTGGCGAACGCGACGATCCCCCACGTCTCGGGGAGCACGTTCTTTCGGAGGCAGCGCTCCACACGCGTGGCGACCCTGTCGTCACGTTCCGGAGGTGTCATGGTGATGTGGAGGCACGTTAGTGTGAATGTTTTCGAGTGGGCGGTTGATATTGGTTCTGTCGGGGCATTCGCAAGACCTTGCCACAGTTAGTTCTTTGAGAGGTGAACCAGGATGTCCTTTGTGCGTGGTCTTGTCCCCGCTCTGGCCGTCACGGTTGTTTTCGGCAGTGTGCTTGCCCCGACTACGGCGGCAGCAGAGCCTGACCGGCCGTGTGGGCACAACGAGGTGTGTTTCTATACATCGCCCGACGGGGAGGGAAAATCACATTGGTTGTTCAATCCACCGGCGGGGCGCTGCTTCGACATCCCGCCCGCGGCATCGGTGCGGAACCATCTGTCGGGGCGGGTGCGGGTGTTCACCGATCGGATGTGCCGTGGCGGTCAGGGGTGGCGGGACGTCGATGCTGGAGAAATGGTGAATCTCGACTTCGCGTCGCATAGTTTCCGCCGGCTCTGACGCGGGGTGCCTCCGGTCCGCCCCGATCCACCAGTAGTGGCTCGGGCGGACCGGAGGCGCGGTCATTCGCGAGGCCAGGTGTCGAGTGAGGTCAGGAAGGTGAGGCTGGGGGCGAAGAAGTTCTCCGCGCCACGAAGAGTCACCCAGTCGCCGATCCGGATGTTCGGCAGGGTTTCCTGCGAGCCGTAGGCAGCGGGCCAGGGCTGAGGCAATGCGGGATTATCCCGGTCGAGTTGGCCGTCGGGTTTGCGGGCGAGTTGACCGATCACGGGGTCCAGACCCGCGGCCTTCTTCCGAAAGTTGTTGTTGTTGGCCCAGGTTTTCTGCATGAACTCGAACTGGTCGGTGATGCTGGCCTGCGCGCAGATGAACAGCAGGCCGACGTCATCGCTCTCCCGAGGGTTCAGGGTGGGTTCGCCGTAGCTGACGCCGCGGCGGATGATGCGCTCGCCTCGTTCTTTCTCGATCTGCTCCTTCTTCTCGTCAGTGGTCTTGGCGAAAATCTTAGTCTCGCCGCGGGGATTGGTCTTGCGGATGTGAGCGGGGAACGGGCAGCGGAGCCCGTCCGGGTCGTTGTCGTAGTCGAAGTTGTTCTCGAGACTGCGGGTGGTGGCGAACCCATGCAGTACGAGCGGTGTGCCGTCCGGGAAGCGGCCCATGATGTAGGCGTCGGCGAGGTCTCGGTAGTAGGCGGGGATCTCGCTGATGCCGTCGCTGTTGACCGCCCACTTGGCTAGGGCGCGGGCGAGTTTGTCCCGGTCCTGTTTGAACTTGGCGACGTCCTGCCGCAGTTTCCGAAAGACGATGTAAGAGCCGTAGCAGCCAGCGGCGCCGGGGTCGGCGATCAACGCCAGACCGAGCGGTGCGCTGGGGTCGTGCTTCACCGCGCCGGGTGCGCCGCCGAAGTCGCCGACATGCTCTCGGATGTCCTTGGCAAAGAACAACGGATCGCTGATGCCGTCGAGAGAGCCGAAGTGCTCGCGGGGCGGCCCGTCGAGTGATCGGGTGCCATCCCGGTTGAGTCGCATTGCCCGACCGATCTCGGTATGTGTGACGGTTCCGATCCCGCTGAGGGACCCGCGGATCTCGCCCACTTCCTTGTCCACGGAGGACTTACTGTCGTTGGCAACGATCACGAGAGCATGGGGCGGCTCGTGGTACTCGTGCTGCCAGTTCTCGACGAGTGGGTCGTGCAACTCGCCGATCCGGGCTTGTGCACCGCAGCAGAAGGCATCGTCGTTCGGCATCGCATTGGTGAGGCCGAGGTGCCTGTAGCCTTCGGCGGACAGGAACGCGGTGATGAATACGTTGCTCTTACCGCGGATTTTCGCGAGTTCCTGATCGATCTTCTGCGGATCGGACAACTTTTCGGCCTCGGCGAACTCCTTGGCGCGGCGGCGAGCGTCCTCCCACTGCTGCCACGCCGAGGTGACCTTGCCGCCGATCCGGCACAGCCAGGCCCTGGCCTTGGGGCCTGCTTTGTCGTTGAACCGGATGAACAGGAGGCACTGGTAGTCGCGACCGTTGCTCTTGAGGATGTTGCCCTGCGTGGTGCGCAGGAGTTTCTTCAGCTCCTCGTCCGCGGTGGCGGGATCAATCGCCGTGCGTTCGAGCAGCGTGTCGGTCGTGCGCGTGGGTTTGGTTTTCGTCGTAGTGGGAGGCATCGTCGTCCTCGTCGTGCGGTGTGATTTGTGGGCCAGTGGGGACCAGCGCGCCTCATGGGTTCACTTCACGCGGACGATCTCGCCCGGTGAGGGCACGCCGAGGTTGTCGAGCACGACCAGCTGGTAGTCACCGGGTGGTGTGGTGGAGAGGTCCGGTGCCATGGTGACGTGCACTGTCCAGGTGTCGCCGCTGTCGTAGTAGCCCTTGGCTTCCAGCCACACGAACCGCTGGTCGGTGTCGTAGCCGTGGGTGACCGCGCCCAAACGGATCAGCGCGACCCTGGCGTTGTCGAGGTCCTCGCCCATCACCCGCAGCTGGAATTCCTCCTTGGGCGACAGGTAGCGGATCTGTCGGTCTGACAACGGCTCGATGGTCGGACGCGGGCCGCGCCACAGGTAGCCGGGCAGGAACCGCTCGGCGTCGGTGCGGGTCCGGAACCACAGCTTCGGGTGGAAAGTCGGGTCGAGGTCCGGTTTTTCCTCGGCGAACCCGCCGGTGCTGCCGGTCTTGAGCACCGATCCGTCGGGTAGCAGCAGCGCAACCGAGTGGTATCGACGGGTGGTGTGGGCCTTCGCGGCCGGGCGGAACACACCGGCCACCGGATCATACAGCTCGGCGTCGTAGACGAACTGGAGGTTCTGATCGGAAAACCCCTTCTGTGCTCCACCGCTGACGAGCACGGTGCCGTCGGCGAGCAGGGTGGCGTCGCACAGGTAACGGGGACGCAGCATCGGCACCGTCTTCCACGTGGCCTGTGCACCCCCGGATGTGGGCGTGACGGTGAAGATCTCGGCGGTCGTCGCGCTGTCAGTGGCTGTGCAGCGCATTCTGCACTTGTCGTTCTCGGCTTGGCCACCCGGGACCAGGACGGAGAAGCTAGTGGCGCCAACGGTGATGGGCAGCAGGACGGGCGACCCGTACCACGGGTAACTTCGGGAGCCCTCGCTGCTCATGCTGTAGAAGCGGGTCTGCGATGGCAGCGGCGCGCTCCTGTCGGCGCGGAGGTCGAAAATCCACCCCCGGGTGCATTCGACCATGACCACCATGGTGCCGTTCGCGCCGTTGGGCAGCGGGAACACACCGGGATAGGTGGCGAGTTTGCCGGCCTTGACGCGATCGTCGGTAGGGTCTACCACTCCCTCCGGCACCATGGGGTTGTTGTTCTGGTCGCGGATGTCGGACTTTCTGGCCCCGAGTAGTTTGTTCTCTTTGGTGAGCCGCGGGGTGGTGGGGGGCAGGGTCGGGGAAGGGTCGTAGAGCAGGTAGGTCTCGTTGATCTTCTGCCAGAAATCGGTCTCATGCCAGAAGCAGTCCCATGAACCGGTCGTGATGAGCATGCGTCCGTCAGGCATTCCCGTTACGCTCGGGTACCACCGCCCCCTTCCCTTGAGTTCCAGGGAAAGTTTCGTCCAAGTACCCTCGCCGTAGGTGTGCAGCAGGCGCCCGTTCCCGTTGTGGTCCCCAAAGATGTGACCACCGACGACGAGCACCGACCCGTCGTACTGGTGCGCCAGCCCGCTGCAAAACAGGTTCCTTTCCGGGGTGTTCGCCGTGTCGCGGACCTCGAGGTCGGTCAGGTCAAGTACGCGTGCCTCGAAGTGGACGACGTCGTGGGCATCCCACTGCCAGCGCTCGGCGCGTTCGGGGTCATCCGCCCGCCAGTCGGGGTTCTGCAGCGGCTTCCCGGACCTGTCACGTTCGCGGGGCGGGGAGTACATCAGCACCTCCGCGCCCTTGTTGTCCTTCTTGCGTACCAGCGCGGCGTGCACGGCCACCACCCCGAGGTCGAGCGCCTTGCCATCGGCTCCGGTCAGGGGACGCCACTGACCGCCAATCGGCTCGATCCACACGTCGACGGTCACGGTCTTGGCAGGGTCCGGGAGGTGGCTGATGTGGATCTGGTCGGCTGCTTGTTGTGGCTCGCCCACGTCGCGGGGGAATACCCAAAGTGTGGTCGGTGTGGTCGACAGGTTCACTGTGAGGGCTGGTGATCGGGCCCCGTCACGGCTGGTGCTGAAGTCGACCCGGTTGTGGGTCACCTGCAAGGTCACCGCAGTGGCTTTTCCGGTCGTGCTGAGCAGCAACTGACCTGCCGGGGCGTCTCGCTTGTCCGGGTCGGAGTCATCGATACGCAGGGACATCCGCTTCCGAGGCCCACGCAGGAAGTCCTCGCTGGACACGTCGATGGCCAATGGGTCCGGTTGGCCGACGGTAGTCGTCGTGGGCTCGGCGCGGGCCGGAGACGGTGCGGCGGCGACGATGGCCGCCCCGCCCACGGCGAGGCCGCTGGCGAGCAGGGCACGGCGCCGCAGCAAGGGAGCGTCCGGGGCGGTGTTGACGGGTCTGGGCATGGAACCTCCTGAACTGGTCACGACGGGGTGTTCCCCACGGCGGCGTGCCGGGGGTCAAGGAGTCACCGGCGGTTCGCGGCCAGAGAGCGCAACCCGGCGAGGCTAGGGGCGAAGAAGTACTCGGCACCTCGCAGGGTCACCCAGGGACCGAGGCGCGGGCAGCTGAACAACTGGTTCTCGTCACAACCGTACCGACTGGGCCACTTTTGGGTTGGGGCGTGCGGGCCATCGAAACGCCGTGGGCCGATCATGGAATCAGGCCCGGTATCGGTCACCGGAAAGCCGGGATCGTTGGCCCATATGATCGTCTGGGTGTGGAACCCGTTGCCGATGTTGCTCTGCGCGCAGAGGAAGAGCAGCCCTACGTCCTCATCGGGGCCAGGGTCAAGCGTGACCTTGCCATAGCTGTAACCACGGCGGACGACCCGGTTCTCCCGATCCTCCGCGTCGCCGCGAGGATTGGTCTTGCGGATATGCGCCGCGTGGGGGCAGCGCACGCCGTCGTCGCCGTCGTAGTCGAACGCTTCCACCGCCCCGAGCCCAGGCTCCTTCTGACAAGTCACGGGGGTGCCGTCGGGGAACCGACCGACCAGGTAGGCACCGGCGAGTTGCTCGAAGTCACGGGCGGCACCGCCCCCACGTCGTGCCAGTTCACTCGCCAGCCGGGTGCGGTCGGCCCGGAACGCCGCCACGTCTTGACGCAGCTTGCGGAACACGAAGTAACTGCCATAGCCGTAGGGGTCACCGTGCGGGTCCTTGGCCAGCACCAAGCGGAGTTGCGCGCTCGGGTCGAAACTGCTCTGCCCTTTCGGCCAGCGACGAGCTCCGGTGACGTCCTTGGCGAAGAACAGGGGTTGGCTGATCCCGTCTCGAAAACCGAAGTGCTCGCGGACCTCCCCGTTGGGATCCCACCGGCCCTCTTTGTCCAGTCGCATGGCCGTGCCCTGTTCGCGGTGTGCCACCGTGCAGTAAGGCGTCAGATCTGCCTCGATGTCGGCCACTGACGTGGCGAGCTCGTCCGCGTCGTCGTGCGCCACCAGAAGCAGCGCATCCAGGTCCAGGCCGCTCCGGTACTCCTCCTGCCAGGTCGCCGGGTTCGGGTCCCGTAGGCATTTCACGGTATCCGGGTACCTGGCACCACGCCTGAAGGCGCTGTCGTCGGGTTGGTCGGCCTCCGCCACACCCAACGCACGGTAGCCGCTCGCGGACACCAACAACGTCACGAATTCGGTGCCGGCTGCCCGCACCCGTGCGATTTCCCGGGCCCGCTCGGTCTCGGAACCAGCTTCGGCCTCGGCCATCCGCGTGGCCCGCTCCCGCGACTCCTCCCACTGCACCTTCGCCGACCCAACCCGAGCTGTGATCGCTGCCAGGCACTTGTGCGCGTTGTCCGTGCCCTTGTCGAATCGAAGAAACACAAAGGTGCAGTGGTCGCGACCGTGGCTTTTGAGGATGTTCCCCTGAAGGCACTCGAACGCCGACATCAGTTCCGATGACATCCTGTCCGGATCCAGACAGGACTCACTCAAGATTGTTGCAGCGGACGGCTTTATGGTTCCCACAGTCCTTCAAGCTACCGCCACGACACCACGAATTGCCGCACGCTAAGCAGTTTCACTATAAAGAGGTGCGCCCGTCACCTACCGTATTATCGACATCGGCGAGTTCCACCTTTCGCGGTTCCCAGAAGTAGACGCGGACGCATCTACCGCAGCGCTGGGTGAGAACGGTGCACATGCAACCGCACACGCAACCATCGCGGTAGGCGCCCCTCAGGACAGACCAGCGAGGCCTGATCTTGTTTGTTTGACCAGTTTGGTGCCCAGACGTGGACCCGGTTGATCATGGGTGAAGCCCTTGGCTGATCATTCCTTCTTGCGACAGTAGGAAGATCGACCAAGGGCTTCAGTTGATTAGTGTGCACGACGCCGGCGCGACTGGTGTACTCGGGGACCTGTCCCGGTTCCGTCAGGAGTTCTACCAGTGTGTGGCCGCGCGGGCGGACGCGTTGTTTGAGTTGGGCGACGCGGTGTTGTGTATCGACGGGCCGGTCACGTCGCTGGTTGGGCTTTCGCTCGCTGTGGAGCATCGGCGTGGGCACGACGCTTTGTATGACAGTCTGAACGAGAGCCGGATCGACATCGATCGGTTCCGCAATGTTTTTGCCCGCCAGCGGATTCCGCGTGGCGACGACGATCGCATCGTGCTGGAGATCGATGTCAGCAACTGGCTGCGGCCCGACGCAAACACCAGCCCGGAGCGGCTATTCCGCCACACCTAGGCGCGCGGCAAGGGCCAAGCCCCGGATGATCCCCGGCTGGCCTTACTCGTCTCGGCGTTGGAGCCGGGTCGTTCCTCGTGGACAGCGATCCTGGACGCCCAGCGGCTGGGTCCCGAGGACGAGCACACCGCCGTCGCTGTCGCCCAGTTGCGCGCGGTCGTAGAACAGCTCATTGCGGCCGGGCACGCACTCCGCAAGGGCCTCTGCCGCCGGCAGTCCCAGCCGTCAACGAGCTGAGCCCCGAGTTGCCCGCCACGCATGGCGGCGGCTGTCGGCCGGCGCGGGTGCGTATGGCCCCCGCGACTACGACTGTGCACGGGTACCGATCCGCACCGACTGGCGGCCGGGGCGCGGACAACGGCTGCTGGCCCGATGCAGAATCAGCGACCCCGCCAAGATCGCCTACTACCTCTGCTACGCCCCGCCGCTCCCGCTTGCACCACCTGGTCTGGATCGCCGAATCACGCTGGCGGATCGAGGAATGCTTCCAACAAGCCAAGAACGAAGCGATCTCGATCACTACCAGGTTCGGATCTGGCGGCATTGGTATGCCCACATCACCCTCGCGATGCTCGCCACATCTGGCTCACCATCACCCGAGCCGTTGCCGCAAAAGGGGAACCGGCGCAAGCGAGCCAAGCATGATCGACTTAACGTTACCTAAGATCCGAAGCTTGCTGAACAAGCTGGTCCTGCGCATCCGCGACACCGCCGAACACGTCTGGGCCTGGCCACCCTGGCGCCGCCGACGACAACAGCAAGCCAAACTCAGCCATTAGCCTGACCACTACCGGGGCCGACATGAACGTCGCCCAAGCCGAGCCCGCACCCGGTTTGTTGATCTTCCTTGACTGTCCGCTCGCCGTCGAGGAGGACCCAGGGAGCACCCGACAGACCAGGTGGACGACCAGAACGATCACCAACGAGTGTCCGGCAAACACAAACCGCAGGTCAGTGGCGAGACTGTCCTGCGGTCTGGTGGTACGCCGCCAGGGACTCGAACCCCGAACCCGCTGGTTAAGAGTGGGCCCAGGCACGTTTCAGGTAATGTCGAATGATATCGCGAGATGTCGTTTCGGCACGTCATGTCCGCTGGCCCAGTTCGGGCTGTATCGCCTGGTGTCGGGTGGTGCCAGTCCTCTCGGGCGCGTCTCGGGCACGCGAATGCCGGGATCTGTCGGTCCGTCCAGGCGCGGTGAGCAGGTGTTTGCGATGACCGAGTTATGTGTCGATCAAGCGCGTTTGACGAGCCGCGATCTCCGCACAATCTCCGCGTGAAGTGATCGGGTCGAGCGGTACGTCTGGGTGTAGCACGCTGTTCGGCGGTCCTCGTTCACGTTGTGTGGCCGGTTACAGGCGGATCTCTGGTGGGAAGCTGCTCGCCGCGGCGGCGATCGCCACGGCGATGGCTTCGTGGTAGGCGGCGTTGGGTACGCCGCCGGTCAGGTAGGCGGGGTCGATCTGGTTGGGGTGTGCGGGGTCGCGGACGGCGGCGGCGATATCGATCACCTCGTCGGCGCCGTAGTCGGTGTAGTTGGCGATCAGGTCGGTGTTGAAGAGCTTCCGTTCCTGCTCTCGGGGGTCGGTGTCGGCGAGTCCGAGTGGCGGGATGGTCGTGACGATGACGTGGACCAGCGTGCCGTCGGTGCGCCGGTTCGCCCTGATGTCGATCAACGGGTTGGCCAGGTAGTCGCCGATCACCTCGTTGGCGCCGAGGCTGACGATCACGGTGCGCAGCGCCGGCTGGTTCAGCACGGTGCGGTCGAGGGACTCGTTCGCCCAGCCGGTGGCGACCGCGCCGCCGCCGGGTTGGTCGCCGGGAACCGGGCTGCCGTTGTACAGGACGCTGACGTCGTACTCGCCGATGGCGGTCTGGTATGCGCGGATGTCGGACACCGAGCCGTTCAGGAACGCGCTGGCAGCGCCGCCGCTCTTACCACGGCCGATGGCCAGCGGACCGCTGCTCGGCCAGGGAGTGGAGTGGGTCTCCATGTCCTGCCACCGGCCGTCGACGAAGAGGTGGGCGAGTTTGTTCGGCGCGTCGTAGATGCCGAGGAGGTGTGTCCACGCCCCCGTTCGTGCCGGGGCTTCGGAGAGCACCCGGACGGGCGGTGCGCCGTTCACGGATGTCGTTGGCAGGGTGAACGACCACTTGTTGTCCGCGGTACCGGTGTACTGCAGGGCGAAGGCGTTGTTGGTGGCGCCGTCCTGGCTGACGACGGTTTGCGGTCCGGTGCTGGTGGCGTTGAGTTTCACCCAGGCGGATACGGTGAAGCTCGCCGTGGTGTCCAGTACCGGGCCGGCCGTGGTCAGGCAGCCGGTGCTGCCGTTGAGAGCGACTGCCCCGCCGCGTTCGGTGCTCCAGGTCGCCCCACTGGTCAACGTCGTGTTGGTCGAGCCGGAGCTGTCGCGGGCGGTGGTCCCGGTCCCGTCGTCGAGGCGCCAGTGCCCCGAGGGTCGCAGTCCTGCTCTGCTGGCGTTGACCAGCCCGCCGGACAGCGGTACCCCGGCATCCGCGAGCTTGCCCGGCAGCGCGTCAACCCAGGTGGGCTGGTATGTGGTCCCCGGTGGGGCGATCGCGCTGAGCTGATCGCCGAAGACGGCCACGGTGCCCTGCGCGGTGTCCGCCGTGGACACCATGACGTCGGTCAGGAAGCGGATCCCGGTCAGACGGGTGGTGAACGGGGTCCCGGTGGCGTTGGTCGTGGCGTTCCCGGCAGCCAGGAACGCGGGGCTGGTCGGGTAGGAGTGCACCGGGGTGACCGGCGTCGCGGAGGTCACGTTCATGCTCACCGTGAGATTGCCGCTGCCGCCCTGGGTCGTCGGGAACGGCACGGGGTCGCTCAGCACCTCGGCCCCGGCCGCGATGGTGACCGCGGCGTTGCCGCCGAACGTGAGCGCTGTCGGGGTGCCGAGCGTCGCGGCGTCGGTGCCGGCCTGTGCGGCCAGGGTGACCGCGCCGAAGGTGACCGGCGTACCGGAGCCGTGGTTGCCCAGCCTGACGCGGATCGAGTCGCCGGTCACGGTCGGGTGAACGACCGAACGCAGGGTCTGGTTGGCACCCGTGCCGCTGGCCGGTGGTACGGCGGCGTCGACCGGCGCGGTCCAGGCGCCGACCCATCCCGGGGTTGCCGGGCGCGGCGCGATGGCGAACACGTGCTGTGCATCCGCGCAGCCGCCGGGCAGCAGGTCCGAGCCGAAGTTGGGGAGCGTGATCGACGCGACCGTCTTGGTCGGGTCGGCCGGGGCGAACACGGCCTGGAGTCTCGTAGCGATGGCGCGGTTGGGTGTGGTGCCCTCGTTGCGGTAGGGGAGTACCACGTCCACGTCGGGAGTGGGCTCCGTCGTGTCCGACCAGTCCGGTCCGAAGAGGAGTGAAGAGTCCTGCGTGGTGTTGTCGGTGTAGTTGATGGTCGCGATGCCCCAGGTCGGGGCGCCGCCACAGGTGGTGCTGACGGTCGCGACGAGCAGGCCGACCGCGGTCGCCTTGACCCGCTGCGCGTTCGGGAAGGGGATCGTCTGGCCGATGGCGATCACGTTGTCCATGCCGTTCGAGCGTGGGGCAGGCATGGTGAAGGTGGCGCCGTTGATGGTGGCGGTGGCACCTGGCGCGTAGCCGGCCGCGGCCAGCGCCTGCGCCGACAGGGAGGCGCCGTGGGAGTCGAGGTCGGCGGCGGTGGTGTTGTCCGAGCCGATGCCGTCGTTGTTCATCGCCGTGGTGAAGTCGGTCGCCGTCACGTTGTTGATCGGGACCGCGTTGAGGAGATCGATCCCGGCGGCGTACCGCGGGGAGACCGAACTCGCGTTGGTGCCGGTGACCTTGATCGTGAGCGTGTGCTTGCCGGCGCTGAGGTGGCCGCCACCCAGGGTTAGGTACTCGGTGCCGGTCCCACTCGCCTGATAACCGTCCCAGGTGTCGCCGTTGAGCAGGGCATGGCCGTCGAGTGCGAACGTGAGGCGCCCGCTGCCGCTGGTCTTGGTCAGGTTGGCGCCGAGGGCGTAGTCGGCGTCGATGGGCACCGAGAAGTCCAGGCCGAACGAGGTGTTCACGCGATCCGCCGCGAAACGCAGTTGGGCGCCGTTCGACCAGATGACTGTCGGATCGCTGTTGGTCTGCGGCGCGAGCGGCACGTTCTGCCCGGCCGGCTGGCTCTTGGTGACGACGCTGGGATCTTCCGCCTCGTACTGGGAGGTCCGGATGAGGTCGAGGAAGTCGATGCTCGCGCTGTACCGGGTGTCGGTGCTGGCTGGGTTGGTCCCGACCACGGTCACGGTGAACGTGTGGCGACCGGCGGCCAGCTGCCGGTTACCGAGCGGGTGGTAGGAACTGATCGTGCGTGGGTTGTAGGCGTCGAACCGACCAGGCGGTTGTCCCGGCGACGGGTTCCCGATGAGCTGCCCGTCGATGCGGAACTCGAGCTGCCCCTGTCCCGGGTTCTTGGTCAACCCGACGCCCATCCGGTAGTAACTGTCGCCCGCGGTCTGAAAGGCGAGGGTGAACGACTGCCCGACCGCGTTCCCCGGGAACCCCAACTCGGCACCACCCGACCACGAGACGTCACAGCAGTTGCCGATGGGCCGCGGCACGACGTTTTGCCCCGCCGGTACCGAGGCCGGCAGTGCCTCGGCCTCGAGCCTCTGCATGCCGAGGCCGGTGTTGGGCGCCACGTAGAACGCGTACGAGGACTCCGGGGACAGGTTGTGCGCCCTGTCGAAGCTCCTGATGTGCATGGTGTGCCGGCCCGGTGACAGACCGCCGGGTACGGGGATCCAGTCCGTACCCGTTGCGGCGTGCGGGATCCAGCCGCCCGTGGTGCTGCTGCGGTGGTAGTTGCAGTCGGCGGTGTTCGGCACGACCTCGGTGCCGGAGCCGGCGAATGTGTAGGTGTAGCCGACCACGTCGGAGACGGTCGTGCTCACCTGGATGGCGCCCGGCGCGCCGCTGGGCGCGCCCCAGTACTCGGACGGGTAGTCGGTGCTGGTGATCGCGGGCGCGCTGGCGGGTGAGATCGTGTCGACCCAGAACGGGTACCAGTTGGACCAGGGCCCGCTCCACAGGTTCCGGTTGCCCGGGTTGGGATAGGTGGGGAACTGATTTGGCCCGGTCGGCCAGAGGTTGTAGACGCCGGTGCGGAACTTGTAGAGACCGTCGCCGAGGCTGACGGGGCTGCGCCACTGCCCGGTGGCGCCGTTGCTGATCACGTCGGACGAGGGGTCGGCGGTGTTGGTCTTCTTCGTCGTCTCCGCGTAGTCCCAGATCTCGTGCGCGAGGGCGAGTGCGAGTGCCGGGTTGTTGTTGTCGGTCGCGTTGGCACGGAGGGTGGGCTGGGCGTCCGGTGTCACGGTCACGCCGTCGCACTTGACCTCGTTTGACACCCCCACGGCCGTCGCCGGGTTGGGCGGGAAGCTGTACTCCACCTCGAGCTTCGGGTTGTTGTCGAACTTCTTCCACTGCAGGGGTGCGTTCTCGTTCGGTGCGTTCAGCCCGAGCACGAGGTTCCCCCAGGAGCCGTCCGAGGCGTGTCGCACCGCGGTCCACACGTCGAACACCAGCCCGGCGTTCGGGCAGGTGTTCCCGGCGTTGGAGTACTGGGTGTTGAGCAGGCCGCCGAGCGGTCCCGGCCAGCGGGTGCCGGCGTCGATGGCGCCGGCTTCGCGGATTTCGGTCGGCTGCCCCTGTCCCGCCCCGCAATTCCCGTGGTCCGCGCTCCAGAGCTGGGTGATGAAGAACTGTGCGCGCCAGATCGCGGGATACCGGCCGTTGCGCGGCCACACCGCGCTGATGTCGAACTGGAAATAGGAACGGGCCACGAATTTAGTACCGCATTCCGGCCAATCGCAGTCGCCGACCTGCGCGAACTGGTCCGAATCGTCGAAATAGTGCCAGCCGTTGCTGGTGACCTCGGTCCAGTGCTGCTTCCACACGCCGAATCCCGGGTCGATGTAGAGCGGGTAGGTGACATTCGGTCCGCGCAGTGCCCCGGTGTCCGGGACGAGGGTGAGTTCCGTCGTGGAGGTGGCCGCGTCCGAACGGCCAGCGGCCAGTTCGACACCGACGCGGCTGACGCGCCCGGTGCTCCGGTCGTCGGCCGTCGGTGGCGGTGCCTGCGGGTTTCCCCTGGCGGAGTCCCACATCACCGCCGCGGGTGCGGCGAAGACCTCCGTGCCGTCCGGGGCGGTGGCCGTCAACCCACCGTCGGCGCGGGCCGCCAGTTCCACGCCCGTGCCCGCGGCGGTCAATCCGATGCGATCGAGTTCCGGCTGGGCGGCGGCCGCGGCGTCGTGGACGACGAGGACCTGGCTGTAGCTGTCGGACTTGGCGGTGAGTCGCAGGTCAACGCCGGGAAGTACGCCCGGGTAGTTCGCGGTGTCGCCGTCGACGGTGGGCGCGGGCAGCGGTCGCGGCCAGGACAGGGTGAGTGTCCGGCCGCTCTGCCGCAGGGTCACCATCGGTGCCGTGCCACCGCCGGAGAACGCCACGTCCACGGTGGTCGCGGCCGGCTTGAGACTGCCGTCGGGCGTGCGGGTGAGCCTGGTGTCGATGTCCCGCCAGGCGCCGTCCCGCTTGACCCGCACGGGACGCCGGTAGGTCCGCAGGACGAGGTTGCCGTCCGGGTTGGCGAGCACCTGGCTGGTCTCGGTGGTCCGGTCGGGGACCGCGACGGGATGTCCGGTCTCCCGAGCCTGCCGCACCGCCTCGACCTCGGGCGTCTTCGGTGGTTGACCACCTGCGGGCGACGAGACGACCGGCTGCGGAACAGCGTTCGCGACCGGGAAATCGACTGTTCCGATCAACGCGATTGCGACAAACGGCAGCACGAGATATCGGCGCATTAAAAAATCCCCAGTATGCAGCCTGCTTTTCCCCGATCCCAGACGAACACTAGCACGAAACCGATGCGCCGGACAGACTGCGTGTTCCCGTTTACCAGTTACCCATTTCTGGGTCGAATAGATTATTGTCCGCGATACCGGTAACTGGTGGGCCTGGGGGTGACCGTGTTCTCCGCGACGTCAACGGCTGTCGATTTTCGGACCCGGCGTTGGCTGGCCGCGGGCATGACCGCGGTCGTGCTCGCGTCCGTGGTGACGGCGGCGACCCCGCCGCTCCAGGTCGCCGCACCCGCCTGGGGGCCGGCCGCGCATCAGGACAAAGTGGTGCCACACCGGGACTTCCCGCTGGTACACCGCGCCACAACCAACAATCACGCTGCCGGCGCGCCGCCCGCGGTGTCCTGGCCGGCACCGGGCGAGGCGACGGTGGAACTCGCCGCCGCGGCGCCAGGAACGCCATCCAAGGCCCGAAGAGCCGGCGACCTGCCGGTGACGGTGGCTGCCTCCACCGGCCCGAAGGCGGTGCGGGTTCGGTTGGCGGACAGGGACCTCACACGGCGGGCGGGCGGGCGCGGCGTGCTTCTGTCGGTCGCGCTGGCCAGCGGTGACTCCGGCGTTGCCACGGTGGGCGTCGACTACGGGGCGTTCCGGGACGCGGTGGGCGGCGACTGGGGCTCGCGGCTGCGCCTGGTGCGCCTGCCCGGCTGTGCGCTGTCCACACCGGAGGTACCGGCCTGCCGGGCGCAGACGCCGCTGCCGTCGCGCAACGACACGGCCGCGCACCGGGTGTCGGCGTCGGTGCCGGTCTCCGCCACCGAGACGACCACGCTGGCCCTGGAGGCCGGCCCATCCGGTCCTCAGGGGACGTTCGAGGCCAGCTCACTCGCGCCGTCCGGGACGTGGGCGGTCTCCGGCAACACAGGCGCGTTCACATGGTCGTACCCGATCGCGCTGCCACCGGCCGCCACCGGCGAGGCGGTCGCACCGCAGGTGACCCTCGGCTACAATTCGTCCACTGTGGACGGTAGGACGGTCGGCACCAACAACCAGTCATCGTGGATCGGCCAGGGCTGGGACTACTCACCAGGTTACGTGGAACGCACCTACCGCCCGTGTTCGGACGACGAGGGCCTGCCCACCGCGCAGCAAACCGGCGACCTGTGCTGGGCGGGACAGGTCGTGACGATGAGCCTGGGCGGCCGATCGGTCCCGCTCGTCCTCGACGACGCCACACAGACCTGGCACGCGGGCGACGACGGCGGCGCCCGGGTCGAGTTGCTGACCGACGCACCCAACGGCGCGTTCCACGGCGAACACTGGCGGGTCACCACGAAGGACGGGGTACGGTACTGGTTCGGCCGCCAGCGCGGCCCCGGCTGGACCGACCAGGAGCAGACCAACTCGACCTGGACGGTGCCCGTGTACGGGCCCCGCTCCGGCGACCCGTGCAACAACCCGGCCGGGTTCGCCCAGTCCTCGTGCGCCCAGGCGTGGCGCTGGAACCTGGACTTCGTCGACGACCCCAGCGGCAACGTCACCGCCTACTACTACGCCCCGGAGACGAACTTCTACGGTGCCGGCAACGGCACCACCGGTGTGCGCTACACCCGGGGCGGCACCCTCGCGCACATCGACTACGGACTGCGGACGGTCAACGGCAGCATCTACGGGCAGACCGTGCCCGACCAGGTGGTGTTCACCCCCGTCGAGCGGTGCGTCGCCGACGCCGCGTTCTCCTGCGACCCGGCGTTGTTCACCGCTTCCAACGCCAGCAGGTGGCCGGACACCCCGCAGGACCAGAACTGCCTCGAGCGCGCGGTGTGCAACAACCACTCGCCGTCGTTCTGGTCGACGAAGCGCCTGGCGACGATCACCACCCAGTACAACACCGGCGCCGGACCCGTTCGGGTGGACAGCTACCAGCTGACCCAGTCGCTGCCGGGCAGCACCGATCCCAAGCAGCTGCGGCTGGACTCGGTGGTGCGCACGGGCTTCGCCGCCGACGGCAGCTCGATCGCGATGCCACCGGTCGAGTTCGTCTACCAACTGCTCAACAACCGGGTGCCGGGGTTCAACAACCAGCCCGCCATGCTGTACTGGCGGATGACCGAGATCGACACCGACACCGGCTCGGCCATCCAGGTGCGGTACCAGGAGCCGGAGTGCGCGGTCGGGAACATGCCTACGGACGCGGCCAACAACACCAGGCTCTGCTTCCCCGCCTACTGGACACAGCCGTTCCAGCACGACCCCACGCTCGACTACTTCCACAAGTACGTGGTCGACTCGGTCCGGGTGTCGGACCGCAACGGTGTGTCGCCGAGCCAGCTCACCACCTACACCTACCTCGGCGAGCCGGCCTGGCACTTCGACGACAACGAGGTGGTCAAACCGAAGCACCGCACCTACGGCCAGTTCCGCGGCTACGCGCAGGTCGAGGTGCGAACCGGCGATCCACATGCCGGGGAGGCGCAGACCCTGGTTCGCAGCACCTACTTCCGCGGCATGAAGGCGGACGTCCTGCCCAACAACGGCTCCCGCCCCGGGGAGGTGACCAACTCCCTGAACGAGACCACCCAGGACGACGACCGCTTCGCCGGGCAGGTCCACGAAGTGCAGACCTTCAACGGCGCCAGCGGAACGCAGTTGTCCACAGTGGTCACCGACCCGGTGGTGGTGGCGACGCCCGCGACCCGCAACCGCCCCGGTCTGCGACCGCTGACCGCCGAAGTGGTGGGAGTCGCCAGGACCCGGACGATCACGTCACTCGCCGCCGGGGGCACCCGCGAGAGGTCGACCACCAACCGGTACGACAGCCTCGGCCGGCTGGTCGCCAGCACCGACTCCGGCACCGGCGTGCCGGACGTGTGCACCACCACCCGGTACGCGGAGGGCACCGCGCTGTGGATCCGGGGCCGGGTCAGCGAAACCCTGACCTCCCAGCAGGTCTGTCCGGCCGAGGGAGTGGCCCCCGCGCCCGTCCTCAAGGGCAGCCGCACCTACTACGACAGCTCCGCCGCCCTGGGTGTGATTCCGGGGGCGGGTCTGGCCACCCGCACTGACGCCGCCACCGGCAACGCGGGTGGCGTGCTTGCCTGGAGCACCACACTGACGGTCGGCTACGACGCGGCCGGACGCCCCACGTCCTCGACCGATCCGCTGAACAACATCACGCGCACGGCGTACACACCCACCGACGGCGGCACCCTGTCCCGGATCGTCACCACGAACCCCAAGAACCAGCAGGCCGTCGTCGAGGTGGAGCCGTCACGCGGCGCGACCACCGCGACGGTGGATGTGGGCGGCCGCCGCACCGACGCCACCTACGACCAGCTCGGCAGGCTGACCGCAGTGTGGAAACCTGGCCGCGCCAAGGGGACGCAGGCCAGCGTCACCTACGACTACCAACTGCGGCGCGACCGACCGCTGGCGGTGACCAAGAGGACGTTGGTGGACTACGGCACCGGCACCAACTACGTGACCACGACGAGCCTCTACGACGCGATGGGCCAGCTCCGCCAGACCCAGACCGACGACGTGTCCAACCCGGACGCGGTCGCCGGCCGGGTCGTGGGGGACGTCTTCTACGACGGCCACGGCTGGGCGGTCCGGTCGAACAACCGGTACACGACCACCGGGGCCCCGGACACCACGCTTATCGCCGTCGGGGACGAGGAGGTCGACGACCGCACGGTCACCACCTACGACGGCAACGGCAGGCCCGTCGTGGCGACCGCGTACCGGGGTCTGACCCCCACCTGGGACACCCGCACCGTCTACGGCGGGGACCGCACCACCTCGATCCCGCCCGAGGGTGGGGTCACCAGCACCACGCTCACCGACGTGCGCGACAACAACGTCGAGCTGCGCCAGTACACGAGCTCGCCGACGGTGACGGGCAGCGGGGTGTCCGGCGGTGCGTACACGACCACCGCCTACCACACCACACCGCTCGGTCAGGTCGACCAGCTGACCGACGCGGCCGGCAACACCTGGAGCTACCACTACGACCTGCTCGGCAGGCAGGACGCCACGATCGACCCGGACGCGGGCACCGCCACGTCCACCTACGACCTGCTCGGCCGTCTCACGTCCGCCACGGACGGCCGCGGGCAGATCCTGTCCTACGAGTACGACCCGCTCGGCCGCAAGACCGCCGAGTGGTCGGGCGCGGTTGGCACCGGCACCAAGCTCGCGACCTGGACCTGGGACACCGCCCCGAACGGCGTCGGCCTGCTCGCGTCCACCGCGCGCATCACGACCGGTGGGAACTACCTCGTCGGGTTCGAGTACAACGGTGCCGGCCTGGTGGCCAAGCAGACGGTCCGGATCCCGCCTAGCGTGACGGGCCTGTCCGGTGACCACACGACCGTCTACCGGCACACTACGACCGGTCAGGTCTGGGGGATCACGCCCACCTCGCTCGGCGGGCTGCCGGGCGAGGACGTCAACACCACGTTCGACCGGTACGGCAACCCGTCGCGGACCGCCGGCTACAACGTCTACGTCAACGCGAGCCAGTACACGCCGTTCGGCGAGCCGGCCAAGTACACGCTCGGGGTCAACAACTCCACAGGCTCGCTGACCTACGACCGGGACGCGCAGACCCGTCGGGTCACCGGCGTGAACCTGTCCGTGCAGGACGAGTTCCCCCAGGTCGACGACCTGCGCTACACCTACGACGACGCCGGCAACGTCACCAGGACCGTCAACGTCCAAGGCTCCCCGGACAACAACGGCCCGGTCCGCACCGAATGCTTCGCCTACGACCCGCTCGACCGCCTCACCGACGCGTGGACCGGCACCGACGGCTGCGCCGCCGCACCGAGCACCACGACCGTCGGCGGACCCACCCCGTACTGGACCACCTGGACCTTCGACACCATCGGCCTGCGCAAGACCCAGACCCAGCACGCGATCGGCGGCGGCAGCGGCTCGACCACCACCTACACCTACCCCCCGTCCGGCCCGGACGCGGTACGCCCGCACTCGCTGACCTCGACCACGACGACCGGCCCGGCCGGCACGTCGACCACCGGCTACACCTACAACGGGTCCGGCGACACCACCACCCGCACCCTGCCCGCCGGCAACCAGTCCCTGACCTGGACGCAGAACAACCGCCTGGAGACGGTCACCACCCCGGGCGGTGTCACCAGCTATGTCTACGATGCCGACGGCAACCAGCTGATCCGCCGGGACCCGGGCCGCACGACGCTGTTCCTGCCCGGCGAGGAGATCAGCCGCGACACCGCCACCGGAACCGTCACCGGCACCCGCTACTACAGCCACAACGGCACCACCGTGGCCCTCCGGATCGGCGGCGCGAACATCTCCTACCTGCAGAGCGACCTGCATGGCACCCTCCAGGTCGCGGTTGGCGCGGTACCACCCGCGAACAGCGACCGTACGGTGTCCCGCCGCACGTTCGACCCGTACGGCAACCCAATCGGCACCGGCCAGGGCGGATGGCCCGACTCCCACGGCTTCCTGGACAAGTCACAGAGTCCCGACACCGGCCTGACCGACGTCGGCGCGCGCAACTACGACCCCACGACCGGCCGGTTCCTCTCCGCCGACCCGGTCCTCGATGTCACCAACCCCCAGCAATGGCACCCCTACGCCTACGCCGGGAACAACCCCGCCACCTTCGCCGACCCGTCCGGATTGATCTACTACCTCGACGACAACAACGCCAGCATCCCCAACACCAGCGCCTCGGCGGACGCCATCGAACGAGCCGACCAGCGGGCAAAGAACAACCAGAAGAACAACATGCTGGCCAAGCTCAACACCCCAGTCTCGTACAAGGGCCACGGCAAGATCAACTCAGGCGGCCTCAACGCGCTCAAGTCGCACGGCTACAAGGGATCGAACGACTTCACCTACGCCGACGCCATCGAGTTCGCCCAACAAGGCGACGACGAGTGGGAGATGGTCTGCCAGGCGATGGGTGGCACATCGGACGAGTGCATGTCGTTCAACCCGTTCACCGGAAAACAAACCCAGAACGGCAAGTTCAACGACGATTTGGAGGTCGTCGGATTCATCGACCTCGCAGCGTTCGCCGTAGCAGGATGCGCGGTCGCGCCGGAAGCCTGCTTGGCCGCGATCTGGGGTGAGGTGATGTGCGACTTCTGCGGCGGCGGCACCGCTACCGTGCCGAGAGCCGCTACCGTGGCCGATGATGTCGCCGCGGCCGAGGCTACGCAACTGAGGACAGATCACAACTTCCAGTTTCCGGGCGCGGGCAGAAGCGGATCCAGGGTGAAAGACTTCGTGGGACCCCCCAATTCGGTGGTACGCGGCGCGTCAGAGGGTCGCGTCTTCGTCACGGATGGACAAGGTAGAGTGATCTTGGATATCACGAAGGATCGAGCTAAGCCGGTGATACCTGGTCAAGGTTTTCCGAAGGGCGACATCAAGACGACACCGACCGCAGAGCAACTGGGTTGGATCGATGATCTATGGGGAAGCTGAACAATGTCCACGGATGATGACGCGTTGGTTGCGACCATCGACGAACTCATGCACAACTTCCGCTCCGCGCTCGTGGCCGTCATACCACCTGCGGAGCGTGCGAAGTTGTCCTGGTCCGACGCGATGAATCAGCACCCTTCTTGGGAAAAACTGCAAGGTTGCCTGTTCGATGTATTCGTGGCGCAGCCAGTGAGCGTTGATCGGAGTCGAACACTGGATCAATACCCGACAGCGCCCTACGATATCGACGTAGATGACTACAGTTCGAATAGTTGGATAGCCTGCGAAGCGGAAACTATAGGACGAGAGCTAGCCTTCGTGAGATTCACGACTGACGGAGAGCCCTTCAATAGAGTGCAGGTTGCCGAAATCAACACCGCTACTTATCGTCGAGTGGACCGTTACGAAATCCCACTGACTGCCGCCAGATTTTCACTCGTCCGCCGGGCACCCGGCACTGAAGCATCCCGCATCTACGCCGTGACGGCCGTTGATTGACATACCCGAATGTGGTACTGGATGCGCCGAAGGGAAGACCGACGTTCTCGTGGGTCGAGCGCTGTGCTGGCCCGCAGGAGCGAGCGTCGCTGCGCCGCCCAGCGGGTGCTAGCGCTGCTGCTTAGATGCAAATCTGACAGCTGAACGTTGCGAACCGTGATTGGAATGCAGAATGGTGAAGCTATTGTCAGGTTGCCGTCGAATGATGTCTGTACCGAGCGCGTCGGTGACGAGTTCGGTGCGCATGTGGATGTTTATCGACCAGCCGATGATCGGTCAGGAGTAGGCTTTCATGACCGCGGCGCAGTAGACCTTCCCTTCTTCGGTCGGGTGCTCGATGTCGGTGATCCACAACCGGCCCGGTCCGTCAACGGTAAAATGGCGGTTGACTAGTAGTGCTTTGTTAGGTGCTGTTGAGCTGGGGTTTCTGTTGGCTGGTTTGGGTCGGGACGGGTTGTCGGCAGGTGTGGCAGAAGCCCGTCCAGACCACGAGTAAGGCCTGGAGTTCGCGCAGTACTGCGTAGAGAGTCAGGCCTGCGCAGGGGCTTTTGGGGTGCGTCGGAGTTGGGTGCAAATCGCCTGAGCCACCGCGGTGAGAGTGACGTGACGGTGCCAGCCGAGCCAGGAGCGGCCTTCGAAATGATCGAGGCCGAGGCCGTCTTTGAGTTCGCGGTAGTCGTGCTCGATCCGCCAGCGGATCTTCGCCAGCCGCACCAGGTCCCGCAGCCGGATATCCGGTGGGAGGGTGGACAGCCAGTAGTCGGTGGGTTCGGGTTGTCCGGGTGGCCACTCGGCCAGCAGCCAGCACTCGGGCAGGTTGCCATCCTGGTCACGGGGGATGTTGCGGTTGGCCGGCCGCACTCGCAACGCCAGGAATCTCGAGCGCATGCTCGCGTCGGGTTCCCTGGTGTTTTCTTGGATCCGTGGCGCCAGACCACGAACCGGCCAGCCGACCGACCGGCAGCTATGACCAGACTCTTCAGACTGACAGGTTTGTCGGGGTAACACGGTGCGGGTGGGCGACCGTGACCGCCGTAGGCCGGTGTCACCGGCACCGCCTCCGCTAGGTGGGCGGTCGCGGTCGGGGACACCGCGAGCACGTAGGTCAGACCGCGTTCGGTCAGACCGAGCCGGAACTCGGTGGCATCGCCGTAACCGGCGTCAGCCACCACCGGCCGCCGCAGCAAACCCCACTGGCCGGGTGATTGGCCGATGATCTCGTCGAGCATGTCCAACGCCAGCCGCCACTTCTCCTGATGCCGCACCTCATCCGGGATCGCGCTACGAGTCCGCCGGCGCCGGATCTCGGCCAACATCTCGGGCGTGGCCTGGCCCCCGGCGGCCTTCTCCTCGTCCCAGGACTCCGGCAGGAACAGCCGCCAGTCGATCGCGGCGGAGGCCCAGTCGGTGACCGCGTGCACACTCACCCCGACCTGACAGTTCCCTGTTTTACCCAACGCACCGCAATACATCCTGGCCACACCAGGAGAGTCCTTGCCGTCCTTGGGGAATCCGGTGTCGTCGATCACGAATGCCCGCGGATCGACGAACTCCTGCGCCCATACCGCCAACCTGCGCCGGACCTCGACGTGGTCCCAGGTGGAAGTGGTCACGAACTGCTGCAACTGCTGGTGGTCGACCCCAAGCCGCTCTGCCATAGGCTGCATCGACTTACGCTTGCCATCCAGCATCAACCCACGCAGATACAACTCACCCTTCGCCCGCTGATCACGCCGCGCGAACCCACCCAGCATCCGCCCGGCGAACTCCTCGATCACCGGCCGAACCTGATCCATCTCCTCAGGCGTCACCCGACAAGAAGATCACACACACAACCCACCCCATCATCCGGACCTAACAAAGCACTACTAGGTCCGGAGCAGGTTCGGCTGCCGGGCCGCGCATCGTGGTCCAGGAGCGCCGGCGCCGGTAGAGGGCCCGGACGCCCCACCCTGACGCATGAGCTCAAAGCGTTCCGGGCTGGTGTTCACCGAGGAGAACGGTAAGCCGCTGCATCCGGCCGACGTCACCGAGCACTTCAAGTTTCTGAGCAAGCAGGCCGGCCTGCCTCCGATCCGGCTTCACGACCTACGCCACGGCGCCGCGACCATCGCGCTCGCTGCCGGGGTCGAGATGAAGGTCGTTCAGCACATGCTTCGGCATGCCTCGATCACCACCACCAGCGATCTGTACACGAACGTGCTACCCGAGCTCGGCAGCTGAGGCGACCGCCCGGATGATCCCTCGAAGCAAGATCAACATTCTCGGGCACCCCTCGGGCACGCACAAGCCCGATGTGGACAGTCAGATTGATCATGCAAGCGGCGTGGAACGCGCAAAACCCCAGGTCAGCGATAACACTGACCTGGGGTCTGAACGTACGCCGCCAGGGACTCGAACCCCGAACCCGCTGGTTAAGAGCCAGCTGCTCTGCCAATTGAGCTAGCGGCGCGTGTGGAGCGGTGTGCTCCTGCGCAACGTCATGAACGTTAGCACGCCCCCCGGGCGCCCCTGAAACCGGATTCCCCTTTTTGTGGATCTCCTGACCGGTCCGCTGGTGCCATCCGGCACACTATGGACTGATAACAGTGGCTGGACGGGGGATTCGACATGACTCTGAGTCGACGACGGGGTCTGCTTCTCGGTGGTGTGGTCGCGCTGGTCGTGGCTGTGGGCACCTCCTGTACCGGGACGCCCGCGGCTGGGGAGAAGGACGGCGCGACCCCGAACACGCCCAGTGCCAAGCCCGCGCCGCCCAGGAAGGCGGTTCAGCTGACCGTTACGCCGGGGAACCAGGCCGCGAACGTCGAGCCGTCGGGGCCGGTCACCATCGCGGCGGCGGATGGGAAGGTTACGCAGGTCACGCTGGTCAACGATGCCGGGGAGGCGGTTCCGGGGCAGTTGTCGCCGGATGCGAGTACCTGGCAGTCGTCGGTGCCGCTCGGGTTTGGGAGGACCTACACGGCCACCGCCACGGGGCAGGGCACGGACGGGAAGCCGGCCACGGTCACGTCCGTGTTCACGACGGCCACGCCGCGGCGGAAGGCTGACGTCTCGATGAACCCGCTGGACGGGCAGGTGGTCGGGGTCGGGCAGCCGCTCGCGTTCTACTTCGACACCTCCGTGACCAACAAGGCCGCGGTCGAGCAGGCGATCCACGTCCAGTCGACGCCCGCCGCCGAGGGGGCCTTCTACTGGTTTTCGGACAAGGAAGTGCACTGGCGACCCAAGGAGTACTGGGCGGCGGGCACCAGGATCACGATCAACGCGGCGATCTACGGGCGGGACTTCGGCAACGGGGTGTACGGCAACGACAGCCGGGTCGCCAACGTCACCGTGGGTGACGCGGTGGTCGCGACGGCGGACGGGGCCACCCACCAGATGACGGTGACCGTCAACGGCGCGGTCGCGCGCACGATCCCGATCTCCATGGGCAAGCCCGGTCACGAGACACCGGCGGGCACCTACGTCGTCATGAGCGAGCACACCAACTACACGATGGACTCCGGTACCTACGGCGTGCCGGCGGACACACCCGGCGGGTACCGGACGACCGTGGCCGTCGCCAGCCGCATGTCGAACAGCGGGATCTTCTACCACTCGGCCCCCTGGTCGGTGGGTGACCAGGGCCGCCGCAACGTGAGCCACGGCTGCATCAACATGACCACCGAGGCCGCGGCCTGGCTGCAGAGCATCTCCAACAAGGGTGACGTGATCATCGTCCAGAACAGCGGCGGCCCGGCCCTCGAAGCGTGGGACGGCCTCGGTGACTGGCAGATCCCCTGGGACCAGTGGTCCGCCGGCGGGAAGCGCTAGCTCAGATGATCCCGGCACGCATCGCGTACGCCACCGCGTGGGGGCGGTTGCGCAGGCGGAGGCGGCTGGTGATCGTGTAGATGATGTTCTTGACCGTGCGTTCCGAGTAGCTCAGGTTCCTGGCGATCTCGTTCGTGTCCAGGCCGTCCGCCATGAGGCGGAGCACGTCCACCTCGCGCGGCGACAGGCCGGACGCGGTCAGGCCGTGCGCCGCCAGGACCTCGTTGTGCAGGCGCTCCGCGTGCCCCACCAGCTGGCCCAGCAGGTTCGGCGGCAGGTCCGCCCCACCGGTGGCGGCGGTGCGGACGGCCTGGGCCAGCCGCTCGTCGCCGGCCGCGGCGCGGGGCAGGATGGCCATCACGCGGCACTCCACCGCGGGCAGCAACTCGGCCTCCCTGATCTCGTTCACGACCAGCACGATCGGCCTGCGGACCTCGGCCGCGGCGGCGCGGAGCACCGTGACGGCGGCGGTGGACAGGCGTTCGAAGCCCGCCACGACCACGTCCGCCTCACCGTCGGTCACGACCACGTCCGGCAGCGACTCCAGGCAGGTGCTCAGGCCCGCCGACGTGATGGCGTCGAGCGCGCGGACGGTCACCCGGAC
>NZ_JBJMIE010000210.1:0-16466 GCF_045807065.1 Actinophytocola sp.
CTCGCCCGCGGCCGCGGCCCGCACGCCCTCGACGAGGAGCGCGGGGCCGGACCGCTTGAGCAGGAACCCGCAGGCGCCGTTGCGCAGGGCCGCGTAGACGTACTCGTCCAGGTCGAACGTCGTGATCACGACGACGGGCAGGTCCAGTTCCCGCGCCACCGCGAGGCCGTCCTTGCGCGGCATGCGGATGTCGGCGAGCACGACGTCCGGGCGCAGCAGCCGGGCCTGCTCGACGGCCGCGACACCGTCGGCGGCCTCACCCACCACGCGCAGGTCGGGCTCGGACTCGAGGATGCGCCGCAGGTTCCGCCGCACCATCTCCTGGTCGTCGGCGACGAGCACCCGGATCACGCCGGCACCACCGCCCGGACCCGCCAGCCCGACGGTCGCGCCGGCCCCGCGGTCAGCGTGCCGTCGAGCGCGGTCACCCACTCGGTGAGGCCGGCCAGGCCGGTTCCGCCGCGGCGGGTGGACGGCGCCCGGCGGCCGTTGTCCGTCACCTCGACCACCACGTCCGCGCCGGCAGAGGTCACCGCCACCCGCACCTCCGTCGCGCCGCGCGCGTGCCGGCGGACGTTCGTCAGCGACTCGACCACCACCCGGTGCACGGTGGCGGTGTTCTCCGGGCGCGGCTCGGGCAGGTCGATGTCGCAGGCGACGGACGCCTCGGCGCTCATGGCGAACCGGTGGACCACGGCCCGCACCTCGGCGAGCGTGGACACCGCGGTAGGACGTTCACCCGCGGCACGCAGGAGGCGAAGTGCCCGGTCCATCGCCTCGAGGCCACGGGTGCCCGCCTCCTCGATCTCCCGGAACGTCCGGCTCGGGTCCGCGCCGGCGAGCTGTCCGGCCTGCGCCGCCAGCACGATGCCCGTCATCTCGTGCGCCAGCCAGTCGTGCAGGTCGCGGGCCAGGTGCAGGCGCTGCTCGCGGCGCGCCGAGTCGACCGCCAGCGCACGGGCCCGGTCGAGTGACCGCAGGTACGTGCCGACGCCGACCGCGGCCACGGCGAGCAGTGTCCACACGGCACAGACGGCGACCACCTCGATCGCCGGTGCCGGCGGGTCGAGGTGGAGGCCGATCCGCAGCGGGGAGACGCCGATCGCGAGTACGCCCAACGGCGCCAGCACTGCCCTGCGACGCGTGACGTGGGCCAGCAGGAACAGCAGTACCGCCGTCTCCGCCACCATCCAGTAGGCGGTCGCGTTGTCGCTCGGCCCCGGGTACACCGCGGTGACCACAATGGACACCGCGAACGCGACCGCCGCCACGACTGTCATCACGGTTCGCTCCGCAGGCTCCGCTCGGCCATCATGGTCCGCTCCGCAGGCTCCGCTCGCGGCCACCATGGTTCGCTCCGCAGGCTCCGCTGGGCAACGGCGTGACAGCCTACTCACACAGGGCCGTGTCGATGGCGTCCAGCATCGTCCGCGACTGCGCCGGGGTCGCCGGCGCGCTCGTGATCACGATGCTCACCTGGCGGCCGTCGGTCGTAGCGCCGGAACGGGTCTGGTGGCCGAGGCCACTGCCGCCATGCGTCCAGTACTCGCCGCCGCACGACAGCGGCACCCGCATCAGCCCCAGGCCGTAACCCGAGCCCGGGATGAGGTCGGCCGGCACGGTTCGGCGCATCTCGGCGAGCTGCGCCGGCGGCAGCAACCGGCCACCGAGGAGGGCGCCGAAGAACGTGTTCAGGTCGCCCAGTGTGGACACCGCCTCGCCGCCGGCCCACACGAGCGACGGGTTCAACGCCGTCACGTCGATCGGGCGGCCGCTGTCGCTGATCCGGTTCTCCTCGTCGAGGTGTGCGTAGCCATGCGCCCCCTTGACGGTCGGGTCGTCGCCGGGCAGCACGGTGTCCCGCATGTGCAGCGGCCGCAGGACGCGGTCCCGGACCTCGCTCGCGTACGGCCGGCCCGTCACCTTCTCGATCAGCATGCCGGCCACGACGTAGTTGGTGGTCGAGTAGTGGAACTCGCCGCGCGGCAGCGGCGGCTGGGTGAACGCGTCGGCCACCAGCGACTCCGGGGTGTGGTGGTCGAACCGGTGCGCCGCGTACCCGTTCGGCTCGAACACCGCCGAGTCGAAGTCGGGCAGGCCGCTCGTGTGCTGGAGGAGCTGCCGCACGGTCACGTCGTCGGGGACCAGGCCCGGCAGGTAGCGCGAAACGGGTGCGTCGAGGTCGATCCGGTGCTCCGCCACCAGCCCCAGCACGACCACCGCGACGAACGCCTTGGTGTTGCTGAAGATCCGCACCCGGTCGGTGGCCGACATCGGGCGGCCGGTCGAGGCGTCGGCGACCCCGCTCGCGAACCGCGTGACGCCGCTCGCGTCGTGGAACTCGGCCGCCGCGCCCGGCACCCCGTCGACCGTGGTCAGGTGTTCGACGGCACCGGCCAGGCCGGCGTGCTCGGCGGGGCAGGTCATGTCCGCCGGCCGGACACCGGCGACCAGGAAGTCCGTGCCGACCCGCTGCACGCAGGCGTTGGGGCTGAACATGTACGCGCCGTGCCCGCCCTGGTCGACGCCCACGAGCCGGGCACGGTCGCCGAGCTGGCGGCGCAGCGAACCGGCGGCGGCGAAGGTGGTAGCCGGGTCGCGCAGGTTGTTGGTGAGCAGGATGTTCGAGCGGCCGTGCGGGTTCGCGGCGACCGGCCGGTCGATCGGGTCGCTCGGCCAGAAGGCACACGGCCAGACCGCGGCGCCGGCACCGCCCGTCAGCGGGTAGCGCCGGGCGTCGGCCCTCGCCTGTGCCGCGTAGACCGCCGGGTCGCGGGGCCAGGTGCCGTCCGCGCAGAACACGCCCAGCTCACCGGAGGCGTCGTTGTCGTCGTCATACCAGATCGACAGCTGGTCGCCGATCCCCGCGGCGGTCACGGCGTCGCGGTCGCGCGCGGCGGTCAGCAGGCCGGCCACCAGCGGGAACGTCTTGTCGTTGAACAGGCCCGCGAACACCGCGATCCGCAGGTGGGTACCGGTGAGCCGGCCGCTCGGCGTGGGCAGCGGGTCGCGGTCCAGGCCGGTCATCAGATCGAGGACCTCGCGCTCGACCTCGGCGCGGTCGCGGCCCAGGTACCGCGCGAAGTCGTCGAACCGCACGTCGACGCCGGCGGTCATGCTGTCGCGGAAGGTGTTCCGCCACGCGGCGGCCGGATCGATGTTGCTGTCCAGCAACATCCGGTCGACGCGACCCGGGAACAGCGAGTCGTAGGCCACCCCGAGGTACGTGCCGTAGGAGACGCCGAGGTAGGTGATCCTGTCCTCGCCCAGGGCGGCGCGGATGCGGTCCACGTCGCGGGCGACGTTGGCCGTGCCCATGAACGGCATGAGTTCCTGGCCCGCGCACTTGTCCGCGATCCGGCGTGCCCGCTGCCGCACCGCGGGCTCCCCGCCGGGCAGCGGCCAGGGGAACGTGAACTGCTCGTCCGGAGAAAGTCCACAGCGGACCGGAGCGCTGGCGCCGAAACCGCGTTGGTCGAAGCTGATGATGTCGTACGCGTCGAGCACGCTCCGCGGCACCAGCTCGTGGACGGATGCGGTGTCGGCGAGGTGTACCCCCGGGCCGCCCTGGTTCATGATCAGTGTGCCGCGCCGCAGGTCCGGACGTTGGCTGCGGAGGCGGGAGACGTGGATGTCGAGCTGCCCGCCGCCGGGGTCGCGGTAGTCCACCGGCACCGCGACGGTCGCGCACTCGACGGGTCCGTCGAACGGGCAGTGCCCCCAGGTCAGTCCTTCGGCGCGCGCGGGTGGCACGACGACGGCACCCGCGACGACCGCGAGCACGATCAGTGTCTTTCGCATGCCCCCAGGTTGGTGGCGCGGACTGGGCGGCGCCATCTGCCGAAAGGCAGAGATCCCGTCCCCAGCCGTCGGCGGCGGCGAGGTGGCCCAGGTGGAAGTGCCTCCCCCGCCTGGAGCGTCCCCGATGGCGGGATCATCCCCGGACGAGGGAGGCACTTGGGCGGAATCTCGTGAGCCGCGTGCTTACTCCGCGGTCGACCGCTGCCGCAGCCCGCTGAGCAACGAGACCCCGCCCCCCGCGAAGATCACCTGTAGGGCGAACTCGGTCCAGTCGATGCCGCTGGTGTCCGCGACACCGATCAGTTCGGCGACCCCCGTACCCGCGACGGCGGCGACGATGCCGACCAGGATCGTCACCAGAAGTGACATGTTGTGCCGGCCGGGCACGATCGCCCGTCCCAACCCGCCGATGATCGCGCCGAACACGATGGCCGTGATGAGCCCGGTGATCTCCATGCCCCGCTCCCTTTCTCCCTTGGGCACAAGTCTGCGGTGCGCCGGCGGCCCGCGGATCCGGAGAACACCCTGGTTCGACCCTGAGCCGCGTCTCAGGGTGTGGGCGCCGTTGCGTGGTCCGCGTGGCTGGAGATGAATGGAGGTCGGCAGATCCCTCCGAAAAGAGGAAGACCATGAGCGTCACGGACGAACTGATCGCCAACAACGCCGAGTACGCAGCCTCCTTCTCCGGCCCGCTGCCGCTGCCGCCCGCGAAGCACGTCGCGGTCGTGGCCTGCATGGACGCGCGGCTCAACGTGTACGGCGCCCTCGGCCTGCGGGAGGGCGAGGCGCACGTGATCCGCAACGCGGGCGGCGTGATCACCGAGGACGAGATCCGCTCGCTCGCCATCAGCCAGCGCCTGCTCGGCACCGAGGAGATCATCCTCATCCACCACACCGACTGCGGCATGCTGACCTTCACCGACGACGACTTCAGGCAGTCCATTCAGGACGAGACGGGCATCAAGCCCGCGTGGGCGGCCGAGGCGTTCAGCGACCCGGAGACCGACGTGCGCCAGTCGATCGCCCGCATCAAGGCGAGCCCGTTCATCCCGCGCAAGGAGTCGGTCCGCGGCTTCGTCTTCGACGTGGCGACCGGCAAGCTCGACGAAGTGGTGTGACTCGCGGGCGCCGAACGTCCGACTCGCCGGCGCCGCACGTCCGACTCGCGGGTGCCCAACGTCCGACTCACCGGTGCCCAACGTCCGACTCGCGGGTGCCCAACGTCCGACTCACCGGTGCCCAACGTCCGACTCGCGGGGTTATGGGACGGCGCGGATGCGGTAGACCAGGACCGAGCCCGCGACGCCCACGACGGCGGACACCACGTACAGGACCGGGTAGCCGCCCAGGTGCGTGACGATCGGGGCCGCGAGGACCGGGGCCAGCACCTGCGGCAGCGAGTTCGCGACGTTGATCACGCCGAGGTCCTTGCCCCGGTCGCCGGCCGCGGGCAGGACCTCGGTCATCAGCGCGAAGTCGACCGACAGGTACACGCCGAAGCCCAGGCCCAGCACGGCCGCGGCGACGATCGCGCCCAGCCAGGTCGGCCAGAAGGCCAGCAGGAGCGAGGCCAGCGACATGACGATGCCCGCCCAGCACACGAACACCCGCCGCCGTGACACGCGGTCCGACCACACGCCGCTCGCGACCACTGTGGACAGAAGCGTCAACGCGTAGACGGCTGTGAGCACGAACACGCCGCTGTCCGGGTCGTCGTAGCCGACCACGTCCTGCAGGAAGTACAGCAGGTACACGATCGCGATCGAGTTGCTCAGGTTAAGCAGGAACCGGGTCAGCCAGGCCCAGCCGAAGTCCGGGAACCGGCGCGGGCTGATCCAGAAGTCCCTGACGGACAGCCGGGGGCGCTCCGTCGCCTCGAGCACCGTGTCCTTGCGCAGCAACAGGTACGGGATCGTCGTGACGACCAGGAACGCCGCGCACACGAGGTAACCCGCGGCGATGCCACCCGCCTTGGCCGCCAGCAGCGAGCCGACCACGATGCCGAGGGTCTGGCCGACGCCGAGCCAGCCGCCGACCATGCCGCGCTGGCGCAGCGGCACCTGGTCGGGCACCGCGGCGAACAACGCGGCCTGCATGGCGTTCAGCGTGAACTGGGCCGCGCACCAGCCGACGATCACCACCGCGACGTTCGGGGCGCCGGCGAGGATCGCGAGGCTGGCCACGCCGCCCAGCGCGCCGATGACGGTCCACGGCAGGCGCCGGCCGGTCCGCCACGTGGTGCGGTCGGAGATGGCGCCGAACAGCGGGTTGGCGACGACCGAGACCGCCGCGCCGAGGCCGGAGACCACGGCGAGCACGATCTCCTTGCTGTCCGGGGCGAGTGCCTTCGCCTGCTCGGCGAGCAGGACCTGGATGGGGCCGTAGAAGGCGGTGAACAGGCCGAGGCTGGCGAGGGAGAGGAAGGCGGTCCAGCGCGCCGGAACCGGAACGGTCGGTTCGACGACCGCGGTCTCGGTCACCGCTGGGCCTTGATCATGTCGCGGTACCAGTGGAAGGAGTCCTTCGGCGTGCGGGCGAGGGTGTCGAAGTCGACGTGCACGAGGCCGAACCGCTGCGAGTAGCCGACGGACCACTCGAAGTTGTCCACGATGGACCAGACGAAGTAGCCCCGCACGTCGATGCCGCTCTCGATCGCCTCGTGCAGCGCCCGCAGGTGCCCGTCGAGGTACTCGATGCGCCGCTGGTCGTGCACCTCGTCGTGGTAGGAGCAGCCGCCCTCGGTGATGTAGACCGGCGGGAGGTGCTCGCCGTAGCGGTCGACGAGCATGGTCAGGGTCTCGCGCAGTCCGCTCGGCACCACGGGCCAGCCGAAGTCCGTGGTCGGGTACCCCTCGACCGGCGGGAAGTCGAACGGCAGGCCCTCCGGCAGCGCGGCGCCGTCGACGACCGGGCCGGTGCCGCCGGAACTGGGCGCGGCGACCCTGGTGGGCGCGTAGTAGTTGACGCCGTACCAGTCGAGCGGGGTCGAGATGATCTCCAGGTCCTCGGCCACCGGCCCCGGCATGGCACGGGCCAGCTCGTCGGTCGGGTACCGCCCGGTCAGGACCGGCGCGGCGTACAGGTCGTTGACGAGCCCGTCGTACAGCTTGGTCGCGCCGACGTCGCCGGGACTGTCGGACGCCGGCCAGGCGGGCACGTGGTGGTTGGCGATGCCGATGTTGGAGGCGCCGGCCGCACGCAGTGCCCGCGTGGCCAGCCCGTGTGCGAGGAGCTGGTGGTGCGCGACGGGCAGGGCCTCGAACATGAGCGCCCGGCCGGGCGCGTGGATGCCGACGGCGTACCCGAAGAGCGTGACCACCATGGGTTCGTTCAGCGGCATCCACATGTGGACCCGGTCGCCCAGCCGCTCCCCGACGACGGTCGCGTAGTCGGCGAAGCGGAAGGCGGTGTCGCGGTTGAGCCAGCCCCCGTCGTCCTCGACCTTCTGCGGGGTGTCCCAGTGGTAGAGCGTGACGGCGGGTGCGATGCCGGCCGCGCACAGCTCGTCGACGAGCCGGTCGTAGAAGTCGAGGCCCGCCTTGTTGACGGCACCGTGGCCGTCCGGCAGCACCCGCGGCCACGCGACGGAGAACCGGTAGGCGTCGACGCCGAGCTCCCGCATCAGGGCGACGTCCTCGCGGTACCGGTGGTAGTGGTCGGTGGCGGTCCGGCCGGTGTCCCCGCCGAGCACCTTGCCGGGCAGCGCGCTGAAGGTGTCCCACGTGGATGGTCCGCGCCCGTCCTCGTCCACCGCGCCCTCTATCTGATAGGCGGAGGTCGACACACCCCAGAGGAACCCGTCAGGAAACGTGGGTAGCGCCATCGTCGTGTTGTCCTCCGGGCCGGGAACGGGGGGTGGAGCGCGAGACAGCTTTAACGCCACCCGTGCTCCCGGTCAACCCCTGGACGACTGCCGCCGCGACGACCAGGGCGGCCGACAGTGCGAAAGCCTCCCAGTAGTCGGACGTCAGCGCCACGAGGGTGGCGAGGCCCAGCGCGCCGCCGATCTGTTGGCTCGTGTTGAAGACTCCGGACAGCAGGCCGGCGTCGGCTGCCGTGGCGGTCGACATGCCCAGGGCCATCAGCGCCGGCATGGCCGCACCGAAGCCGACGCCCAGCACGACCGTCGCGGGGACGACGACCGCACCCGGCGCGAAGGCGATCAGGGCCAGTCCCAGCGTGATCGACGCGAGGCCGGTCAGCAGCACCGGGCGCTCGCCGAAGCGGACGTTCAGGCGCGCCGAGAACAGCAGCGACACGACACCGATCGACACCGAGACCGGGACCATCGCCAGGCCCGTCGCCAGTGGTGAGTAGCCCAGCGACACCAGGTACAGCACGACGAAGAACAGGAACGAGAACATCGCGGCGGCCAGCAGTGCCTGCACGGCGTTCACGCCCACCACCCCGCGCAAGGTCCGCGGCGGCAGCAGTGGCGCCGCGGCCGTCGACTCCCGCAGCACGAACGCGCCGAGCAGTACCACCGCCGCCACGCCCGCGAGCCACACCTGGTCGACGATGGCGTACACCGCGAGCATGAGGCCGGCCGTCGCGAGCGCGCCGCCGAGGCCGTCCGCCCTGCGGCCCACGCCCCGGTCCGCGCCGAGTCGGCGGGCGAGGACCACCGCCACCGCGCCGATCGGGAGGTTGAGGTAGAAGATCCACGGCCACGACACCGTCTGCGTGAGCACCCCGCCGAGCAGCGAGCCGATCGAGCCGCCGGACGCCTGGACGAAGCTGTACACCCCCAGCGCGCGGGCCCGTTCCGCCGGCGCCGGGAACAACGCGACGACCATGCCCAGCGACACGCCGGAGACCATCGCGCCGCCGACGCCCTGCAGGAACCTGGCACCCACCAGCAGACCGGCGGTCGGCGCCAGACCGCACAGCAGCGACGCGACCGTGAACACGACCATGCCGGCGACGAACATCCGCTTGCGGCCCAGGAGGTCGCCCAGCCGCCCGGCCAGCAACAGCAGGCCGCCGAACGGGATCACGTACGCGTTCACCACCCACGCCAGGCCCGGCCGGGAGAAGCCGAGGTCGGCGCGGATCGCCGGGAGCGCGACACTCACGATCGTCTGGTCGATGATGATCATCAGGGTTCCGGCGCTGAGCACCGCCAACGCCTGCCACCTGGTCATGAGTCACTCCCCTTGGCGCACTTCTTGTAACAGGAGCGATCTTCTGTGACTATCGATGGCAGCGGAAGGAGGCACTTACATGTCCCGGAGTAACAGCGATGTGCCCGACCAGGTCGTGGCGGAGGCGTGCCCGGTGCAGGAGGTCCTCGAACGCGTGGCCGGGAAGTGGAGCATCCTGATCATGGTGGCGGCCGCGCGCGGGCCCATCCGGTTCACGGAGCTGGAGCGGGCGATTCCGAGCGTCAGCCGGCGCATGCTCACGCTGACCCTGCGCAACCTGGAGCGTGACGGGCTGATGACGCGGACCGTCTTCCCGACGGTGCCACCCAAGGTCGAGTACGAGCTGACACCCATCGCGCGCGAGCTGTACGCGGCGCTGCTGACACTGACGGACTGGGCGGAGCACCACCGCGGATCGATCATCGCGGCACGGGCCGCCTACGACGCGCGGGTCAGCGCTTCGTAGGCCACTCCGCCGCCAGCACCGACCACACCTCGACGTCGTAGCGCTTTCCCTTGTGCTGGGAGGCTTCGCGCAGGGTGCCGTCCAGTGTCATGCCCAGTCGCTGGGCGGTCCGGCGGCTCGGTTCGTTGGTGCTCGCGCAGCGCCACTCGACGCGGTGCATGCCGCGGACGTGGAACGCCCAGTCGATCATGTGGGTGACCGCCCTGGTGACCAGGCCCTGGCCCGTCACCTCCGGGGCCAGCCAGACACCGACCTCGCACACGCCGGTCGCCGCGTCCCACACGCGGAACAGCACACCGCCGGACAGCTTGCCGTCGACCCAGATGCCGAAGATGCGGCCCTCACCGCGGGCCTGCGCGTCGGCGTAACGCTGCAGGAGCCGCGCGGCGCCGTCGGGTGTGGCCACGGAGTCGACCCAGGGCAGCCAGGGGTCGAGGAACTCCTGGGCGGCCGCGACGTGCTCGGCCAACTCCTCCGCCTGCCACGGTTCCAGCGCGCGGAGCTCCGCGTCGCCGGCGAGCCGCAGTGACAGCATGGGCAACCTCCGTGCCAAACGTTTGTTATGTACGCTACCAGTGTGCCGGCCAGGGGTGATCACGACGCACGACGCGCCGATGTCGCGGAGGCTGTGTGGCGGGTGCTGGCCGCACACGGTTTCGGGGCGTTGACCATGCGTGCGGTGGCCGCCGAGCTCGGCGCGTCCACCGGGCTGCTCACCCACTACTTCACGAACAAGCGCGAGCTGGTCCGGTACGCGCACGCGATCGCGGAGGAGCGCACGGAGAACCGGCCGCGGCGCCGGGCGGAGCGGCCGGGGCTGGCGGCGTTGCGTGTCGCGCTGGTCGACGTGCTGCCGCTGTCCGCCGAGGCCGCCGCCATGAACCGGGTGTGGGTGAGCTTCTGGGACGCGGCCCTGGACGACGAGTCGCTGCGGGAGGCGCAGCGGGCGCGGTACGAGCGGTGGCGCGGGCGGCTCCAGGGGTGTGTCGAGGAGGCGCAGGCGCGGGGGGAACTGCCGGCGGGCAGGCCCGAGGACGTCGCGGTCGAGGCGGCGGCCTTCACGCACGGGCTGGTCGTGCAGGCCCTGTTCGACCCGGCCGGGTTGCCGGCGGAACGCCAACTCGCGCTGCTGGACCGGTTCCTGTCCGGGCTCACAGCTCGGCGGTGACGACGGTCTCCACATCCGCCCAGGTCGGGGTGTGGTGCACCCAGCCGGGGACGGGGCCCTTCTGCCGGCCGAACAGGTAGCGGCACGGCACGGTGTCCAGCAGGGCGCGGTGCACGTCGATGCGGTCGTCGATCATGTGGGTGATCCTCAGCCGGGCGCAGTGGTCCGCCTTGTCCGCGCGTTTGCGGCAGAAGCGGACGTTGCCGCGGGGAACACCGGTGCGTGCGTAGAAGTCGTGGTGGTCCAGCCACGCCAGCGTGCGCCCCTGGATCCGCGGGCCGCACTTCGAGATGACCCAGACCCGGCCGTCGAAGCGGTCGACCAGCCGCGGCAGCACGTCGAACGCGCCGTCGGTCGCCAGGGAGAGCAGGGCCTCCTCGTCTGTTCCGTTCAGGAAAACGGTGTCCTCCGGGCCGTCCGGCGACGCCGCACCGTGGATCACCCGGCCGAAGTCGACGCCCAGCCGGGGTTGTTCGTGTCTCATGGCGTTCACGGTGCCGTACCCGACGCTTGAGCAGAACTATCAATCGGGTCACTGGCTATAGGCTAAGGTTATGATCCAGACGGATGCCCTGGCGGCGTTCGCCGTGTTCGCGGACCACCTCAACTTCACGCACGCGGCCGCCGCTCTGCACATCTCGCAGCCGGCCCTGCACGTGAAGGTCGCCAAGCTCGCCGCGACCGTCGGCCGGCCGCTCTACCAGCGGACCGGGCGCGTGCTCACGCTGACGCCCGAGGGTGAGGCCGTCGCCCGCTTCGCCCGCGACCTCGACGCCCGCATGTCGGCGTTCCTCAGCGAGGTGCGGGACGCCGCGGCGGTGCGGCCGCTGACCCTCGCTGCCGGCGAGGGCGCCTACCTGTACCTGCTGGGCGAGGTCGTCCGGACGTTCCGGCCGCTGAAGCTCATCAACCGGGACAGCGCGCGGATGCTCGCCGCCGTCCGCGCCGGGCGGGCCGACCTCGGCATCGGCGTGCTCGAGGTGCTGCCCGACGACGTCACCACCGTGCTGCTCGCGTCCTACCCGCAGACGCTGGTCCTGCCGGTCGACCACCCGCTCACCGCGCACGCCGAACTGACCGTCCGCGACCTGCGGGGGCTCTCGCTCGTGCTCCCACCCGCCAACCGACCGCACCGGCGAACCGTCGAACGCGCGCTGCGCGCTGCGGAGGTCGACTGGACACTCGCCATCGAGGCCGAGGGGTGGTCACTCACCCTGCACTTCGTGACCCTCGGCGTCGGACTGTCCGTTGTGAACGGTTGTGTTCGTCCGCCGCAGGGCTTCACCTCGCGGGAGATCACCGACCTGCCTCGGGTGCCCTACTACGCCGTGCACCTGCCCGACCGCACCACCCACCCCCGCCTCGCCGAACTGCTCACCGCGATCCGGCTGGGCCTCGCCCAGCCCTAGTCCATGCCGCGCTTGCCCGGTGTCCAGAAGGGCTTGACGATGGCGGACCGCCGGGGCCAGCCGCCGTCGCGCACGAGGTGACGGCGCGCCTGCTCGCCCCGGCCCGGGCCGCCGGCGGGCGACGCAGGTACGGCGAGGACGACTGGAGTACCCGATGAAGCTCGCGGAGTGCCCGGACGCCCGCGCGGAGATCGCGGCGCGCATCCCGCCACCCTGAGTCCCCCGCGCGACGGAGGCGGGAAATCGCTCTCGCCGGCGATCTTTTCCGGGGCGCGGAGAACCACGATCAGTGCCCATGAACGCACGCATTCCCTTCCTCGCCGCGCCGGTGCTCGTGTTCGGGTACGGGCTGATCAGGATCCTCGACGGACTCGACGGCGAACGCGGGCCCGGCCTCGCCTGGACCGGCGGGCACCTCGTGTTCATCGCCGCCATGGTGATGTTCCTGCTGGTCTTCGGGCACCTGCGCCGGCTGGCCGGCCAGGACGTCCTGTCCACGGTGACCGTCGTCGTCGCGTCGGTGGGTGCGCTCGCCCTCATCGCGCAGTTCGGTGTGGACATCGCGGTCGGGTCGCTGGCCGACGACCACGCCGGCATGGCCGAGCTCAGCAGGAGCATCCACGGCAACACGGCGGTGTCGCTCGCGGTCTACGACGTCGGGCCCTACCTGTTCTACGCCGGCCAGTTCGTGCTCGTGCTCCAGCTGGCCGTCCTGCGCCGGATCGCCGGGTGGACCCCGCTGCTGCTGCTCGTCGACCTGGTGATGCCGCTGGTCGACAAGGACCTCATCCCGATCGGCGCGGCCGCGTTGCTGGTGTCGTTCGCGTCGATCAGCAAGCGGCTCCCCGCGCGGACCGAGCCGGCGCTCGTGTGAGCGAGGATGGGCGTCGTGTGGCAACGCGTGCGGCCCGTGTGGGTGGACCTCGGCCTGGTCGTGCTGGTGGTGGCGGTGCAGCTGTGGCCGTTCCTCGCCCGCGGGAGCGAGTCCGGCGATCCCTGGTCGCCGGGGGGTTACGTGTGCGTGGTGGCCTCCGCGCTGCCGGTGCTGTGGCGTCGGCGGGCGCCGGTCGCCGCGCTGGTGACGAGCCTGGTCGCGACAGCGCTCTACGACCTCGCCGAGACGACCCCCGCGCAGCCCGTCTGGTACGCCGGGCTGGTCGTGTCCTACAACGTCGCGGTCGAGTCCCCGCGGTGGTTACGGGTGGCGTTGCTGGTGTTCGGCATCGGCGGCACGGTGGTGTTCAAGTCGTCGGAGACGGCGCTGCGGTCCGCGGTCCTGTTCATCGCCGTCTACGCGATCGGCCGCGCGGTCGCGGCGGCCCGGGCCCAGGCGGAGCGGATGGCGCACGAACGCGAGATCGAGACGGAACGGGCGGCCGAACGTGAACGCGCCCGGATAGCCCGCGACATGCACGACATCCTGTCCCACGCGGTGAGCATCATGGTCGTCCAGGCGGAGGCCGGCCCGGTCGTGCTGGCGAAGGACCCGGCCCGCGCGGAGGCCACGTTCGACACGATCGCCGCCGCGGGCCGGGACGCGATGGTGCAACTCCGCCGGATACTGACGGTGCTGAAGACGGACGACGGCCCACACGCCCCGCAGCCGACGCTGGTGGACCTGCCGAAGCTGGTGGCGGACAGCGGCGTGGCGTACGAGGTCGTCGGCGAGCCGTTCGCGGTGTCCCCGGACGTCGAGCTGGCCGTGTACCGCATCACGCAGGAAGCCATCACCAACGTCATCAGGCACGCGAACGCCACCCGCGCGGACGTGCGCCTGACCTGGGAGCCCAAGAGGTTGACTGTCGACATAACCGACGACGGCCACGGCACCCCCGTGCCGTCGGACGGCAACGGCCTGATCGGCATCCGCGAACGCGCCGCGGCCTGCGGTGGCACCGCGGTGGCGGGCCCCCGCCCGGACGGCCGGGGTTTCCGCGTGACGGCGAGGTTCCCGGCGTGACCATCCGAATCGTGGTGGCCGACGACCAGGAGCTGGTCCGAGCGGGCTTCAGCATGATCCTCGACGCCCAACCGGACCTGGAGGTAGTAGCGGAGGCGTCCGACGGTGAGTCGGCGATAGCGGCGGTCCGCACCCACGACCCGGACGTGGTGCTGCTGGACATCCGCATGCCGGGCGTCGACGGCATAGAAGCGGCCCGAACGGTGTGCGCGCAGACCCGCTGCCGAGCGATCATGCTGACGACGTTCGACCTGGACGAGTACGTGTACCAGGCGCTGCGGGCGGGAGCGAGCGGCTTCCTGCTGAAGGACGTACGCCGGGACGACCTGGTACACGCGGTGCGGATGGTGGCCGCGGGCGAGGCACTACTGGCCCCGTCGATCACGAGGAAGCTGATCGCCGAGTTCACGTCGCGCCCCGAGCCGCGGTTGGCCGTCCCGCAGCTGACCGTCCTCACGACACGCGAACAGGAGACGCTGAAACTGCTCTCCCACGGCCTGACGAACGCGGAGATAGCGAAGGCGATGGTCGTGAGCGAACACACGGTGAAGACACACGTCAGCAACGTGCTGAGCAAACTGGGCCTACGCGACCGCATCCAGGCCGTGATAACCGCGTACGAGACAGGCCTGACAATCCCAGGAGAACTCCCGTGACCTGCATCGAATGCGGCTTCTCGTACGACGCCGCCCTGGACGTCCCGACGCTGATCACCGCAGGCGTATCCGAACTGGCCGCCGTCCTGACCACAGCCGAGGACCTGCGTTCAAGACGCTCCCCGGAGACCTGGTCCCCCCTCGAATACGCCTGCCACGTCCGAGACATGCTCCTGGTACAACGCGAACGCGTACTACTGGCGAGACGCGTGGAAACCCCGGACTGCACCCCGATGGGCCGAGACGAACGTGTGGAACACGACGGCTACGCGGACCAGAACCCCGCAGACGTAGCACGCCAACTATCGGACGCGGCCCTGCTGTTCACGAACGTCCTACGCCGCCTAACGGCCGCAGCCTGGGCGTTTACCGTCCTGTACCGCTACCCGGAACCAACAGAACGCACCCTCCACTGGGTAGCCCTACACACCCTCCACGAGGTCCAACACCACCTACTGGACGTCCAACGCCAACTCACCTAGCCCTACCGCATGGCCGCAACCGCTGGTTCAGGACCGTCAGCACCGTGGGGCCTGCGGGGGTCGCCCCCACAGAACAATGACGACCGACCCGACGAAGGTGCGGAACGCGCCGAGCAGGATATTTCGCGGTGGATTTCATGGCGAGAATAGAAGCGCACCACGATCGCGCCGCGCACCAACGCACACGACACCCGAAAGGGCTCCACGCAAGGCCCGATCACCGCCCCGAACAGCGAGAGTCAGGCCCGTTGACCAGGCACAACGACAACACCGGACCGACGCCGCAGACCCAGCCCAACAGCCGAGAACCGCCGCCCCGACCGAGAAAGGTGGAGTTTTCTCCACCTTCCGAGGGCGAACAAACTCCCGCCGATCCGACGAACGAGTCCCCGTCGACCGGGGGAGGCACAGGTATGACGGGACATCGGGAAGGCTGCCGAACAGGCCAAACGTAGACCGGAAGCACCCAATGCAAACCGCATCGGCAAACCAAAGTCGGCTAAAGATCGAACCCAACGGAACCACGCCGGGTCGGAACCGACCGCACCTGGGGTCTGCGGGGGTCGCCCCCGCAGAATGATGACGACCGACCCGGCGAGCTTGCGACAGCAAGCCAGCAGGGTCAGCCAGAGGTCGTGGGCCGCCTGGGGCTCGAACCCAGAACCTACGGTTTCATGATCAGCTTCCGCGGTCTCCTGCCATCGCCTGTCGACATGCCATGCTGCCTGCGGTATTCACAGACGCGAACGGTCGACGTGGGGTGTCTGCCGTGATCATTTGTGGTCGTTTTCTGGGGTAAATCCGGGGAACGATCTTGTTTCTGGTCCTGGGTGGACACCCGCAAGGAGGGGGCTTCCTGCCATCCCGTCGACCTGGCGTGAGCCCAATCGTGCCGTGTCAAGGGGCCACCGTCCTTGCAAATCAGCAGCCTACCTCGGGAGCGGCCCCTGGACGCGGTGCGATAGCCCTTGTGGAGGTCGACGGGATGACAGGACGTTCCCCCGACGAACCGCAGCGTGCCTACCCTTCCCGCCATCCTGGAGACCTGCCCACCCGGCGAGGGCATCTCTTCGAGCACGTCTGTCAGGGACGGTTGGTTCACCGCCCAGCCGAGGAAGCGCCGCCATGTCGAGCCTCCAAGCCATCGCCACCGATCAACTCCGCCCGAACAGTATCCGTGAAGCGCCGGAGAAGCTGGCCATATCCCGCTTTATCAAACTTAACCTGCTTTATACCTTCGTCAATGAAGACCAGCATTTTATCAGCCAGGTGGAAAACACCCTTTGAGCCGACCAATCTTACCGCAGTGTAGGCTGCCCAATAATCACTTCGCGCAGCTGCGGCTTGAGCACTACGGTCCTCAGATGGGTCCGATTCGGC